>NZ_NKUH01000038.1:0-31239 GCF_009192895.1 Xanthomonas sp. LMG 12460
TGTTCGAGGTGCCCTGAAGTCCCTCCCACAAGGAGGCCCAGTCCATCCTGCGGAACGACTTCCGTTGCGACGCGCGTTCCAAGCAACGCCTGTCGCGGCCGAAGCCGCTCCTGCGCGGAAGCGTTCCTGCGGCGTGGCATACCCCTGCCTGCATGGCCGTTGCCAGTTTCCGCCACTGGCCAGTTCCCACCACCCAAACGCAGAACGGGCCGCAATGCGGCCCGTTCTTTCTTGCAAGCGCGGGCAGGCCGGCTTACTTCAGCTTGGCGTCCGCGCGCAGCGCCTCGGCGCGGTCGGTCTTCTCCCACGAGAACGCGGTGGCCTGGTGCTGGGCGCCGGTGCCGTCGGTGTAGGTGAAGGCCTTCGGGGTGCGGCCGAAATGGCCGTACGAGGCGGTCTGCTGGTACATCGGGTGGATCAGGTCGAGCATCTGGATGATGCCGAACGGACGCAGGTCGAAGTGCTTGCGGATCAGCTTCTCGATCTTGTCGTCGGCGATCTTGCCGGTGCCGAAGGTGGTGACCGAGATCGAGGTCGGCTCGGCCACGCCGATGGCGTAGGACACCTGCACTTCGCAGCGGTCGGCCAGGCCGGCGGCGACCACGTTCTTGGCGACGTAGCGCGCGGCGTAGGCGGCCGAACGGTCGACCTTGGACGGATCCTTGCCGGAGAACGCACCGCCGCCGTGGCGCGCCCAGCCGCCGTAGGTGTCGACGATGATCTTGCGCCCGGTCAGGCCGCAGTCGCCCACCGGCCCGCCGATCACGAACTTGCCGGTCGGGTTGATGTGGAACTTGGTGCCCTTGTGCAGCCACTTGGCCGGCAGCACCGGCTTGAGGATTTCCTCGCGCACGGCCTCGACCAGGTGCTTCTGCTTGATGTCCGGATCGTGCTGGGTGGACAGCACCACCGCGTCGATGGCGGTCGCCACGCCGTCTTCGTAGCGCAGGGTGACCTGGCTCTTGGCGTCCGGGCGCAGCCACGCCAGCGGCGAGTTCTTCTTCTTGCGCACCTTGGCCTGCTGTTCGACCAGGCGGTGCGACAGGTGGATGGCGGCCGGCATGAAGCTGTCGGTCTCGCGGGTGGCGTAGCCGAACATCAGGCCCTGGTCGCCAGCGCCCTGTTCTTCCGGCTTCTTGCGGTCCACGCCCTGGTTGATGTCCGGCGACTGCTTGCCGATCAGGTTGAGCACGCCGCAGGTCTCGCCGTCGAAGCCGACGTCGGAGCTGTTGTAGCCGATGTCCAGGATCACCTTGCGGGTCAGCGCTTCCAGATCGATCCAGGCGCTGGTGGTGATTTCGCCGGCGACGATCGCCACGCCGGTCTTGACCAGCGTTTCGCAGGCCACGCGCGCGCGCTTGTCCTGGGTCAGGATCGCGTCGAGCACCGCATCGGAGATCTGATCGGCGATCTTGTCCGGGTGGCCTTCGGAGACCGACTCGGAGGTGAAGAGATAGCTGGACATCGCGGCTATATCCTTGTATTCGGATGAAAAGATGGAGGCGAATGATACACGGGCGCCGGGCGGCGTGCATGCTGCCCGGGGCGGACGTTGCCCAAGGTTAACCGGTTGGCGCGCCATGGTGCGCCCGTCACCTTGCCGTAGTCAGATTGCAAGATCGGTGTCGCCGCCGCGGCCGAAGCTGTGCACAGTCAGCAAGGGGGCTTGCCGTGCTCGCACTCGAACGCCGTCTTCAGGACCGCTACCCGCACTGGTTTGCCGGACGCCGCTCGCGGCTGGTCCGGCCATTGCTGCGCGGCCTGCAGAAATGGTCGGGACTGGACGCGCTGGACGCGTTCCTGGAGGCCAACCGCGACCTGCGCGGGTTCGCCCTGGTCCAGGCCGGACTGGATTTCCTGCAGGCCCGCTACGTGGTCGCACCGACCGCCGCCGAGTGCATCCCGGCGCGCGGGCGCCTGCTGATCGTCGCCAATCATCCTTCCGGGGCGCTGGATGCGCTGGCGCTGCTGGACTGCGTGGGCCAGGTGCGGCGCGACGTGAAGATCGTCGCCAACGATTTCCTGTGGGCGCTGGAAGGCCTGCGCGACCTGCTGCTGCCGGTGCGCATCCTCGGCGGCGCACCGTCGCCGGCCAGTGTGCGGGCGATCGAGCAGGCGCTGGCGCAGGAGCAATGCGTGATCGTGTTCCCGGCCGGCGAGGTCTCGCGGCTGGGCTGGGGCGGCGTCGCCGATGGGCGCTGGCGCCGCGGCTTCCTGCGCTTCGCCCTGCGCACCGCCGCGCCGGTGCTGCCGGTGCGTATCCACGCGCGCAATTCGGCGCTGTTCTACGGCGCCTCGGCGCTGTTCAAGCCGGCCGGCACCGCGCTGCTGGCGCGGGAGATGTTCGCCCGCCGCGAGCGCCGTATCGCGCTCAGCCTGGGCCGCGCCCGCGCGCTGCCGCAGGATCTGCCCGAAGCCGAACTGATGCGGCGCCTGCGCAGCGAGCTGTACGCGCTCGGCCGCAGCGGCGGGCAGGCCGCGCCGAGCGAGGAGGCGCTGGTCGCCGCCGAGGACCCGGCGCAACTGGCCGTGGAAGTGGCAGGCCTGCGCAGCCTCGGCCATACCCTGGACGGCAAGCAGATCCGCGTTGGCCGGCTGCGCGCCGGCTCGGCGCTGCTGCGCGAGATCGGCCGCCTGCGCGAGCTGACCTTCCGCGCGGTGGGCGAGGGCACCGGCCGGCGCCTGGACCTGGACGACTACGACACCTGGTACGAACACATCGTGCTGTGGGATGGCGCCGCCACCCGCGTGGTTGGCGCCTACCGGGTTGCCCGCGGTGCGCCGGTGCTGGCCGAGCGCGGCCTGGCCGGCTTCTACACCGCCGAACTGTTCCGCTACGGCGAGGGCATGCTGCCGCGCATCGCCGCAGGCATGGAACTGGGCCGCAGCTTCGTGGTGCCGGACTACTGGGGCAGTCGCAGCATCGACTACCTGTGGCAGGGCATCGGCGCCTATCTACAGGACCATCCGCAGGTGCGCTACCTGTTCGGCGCGGTGTCGATCAGCGCCGCGTTGCCGTACGCGGCGCGCGAGCAGATCGTGGCCTACTACGCCCGCTACTACGGCGACGCCAGCGGCGAGGCCGCCTCGGCGCGGCCGTTCCCGTATCCGGAAGCGCCGCCGGCGTTCGACGAACTGGACGCCGACACCGCCTTCAAGGTGCTCAAGGGCAACCTCGACGCGCTGGGCGCGGCGGTGCCGATGCTCTACAAGCAGTACACCGATCTGTGCGAACCCGGCGGTGCGCGCTTCCTCGCCTTCGGCGTGGATCCCGCGTTCAACGACGCCGTCGACGGCCTGATCGAGCTGGATCTGCAGCGCATCCGCAGCAAGAAGCGCGCGCGCTACCTCGAACGTCCCCGCAACGAAGCAGAGGTGGTGGCATGAGTCCGCTCAACAGCCTGGCGCCGCGCCGCGCGGTGTTCGTCTCCGATGTGCACCTGGGCGCGCCGCATTGCCACGCGCGCGAGCTGGCCGATTTCCTCGGCGGCCTGCGCTGCGACCAGCTGTACCTGGTCGGCGACATCGTCGACTTCTGGTGGATGGCGCAGCGCCGCGCGGTGTGGAGCGCGGCGCACCAGCGCGTGGTCGATGCGCTGCACGCGCTGGCCCGCGGCGGCACCGAACTGATCTACGTGCCCGGCAACCACGACCGGCCGATCCGCCGCTTCTGCGGGCTGGCGCTGCCGGCGATGCAGGTGCGCCGGCGCGCGGTGCACGCCACCGCCGACGGACGCCGCCTGCTGGTGGTGCACGGCGACGACTACGACAGCGTGACCCAGTTCGGCGGCCTGCAGGAGAAGTTCGGCGACTGGCTGTACTACCGCATCCTCACCGGCAACCAGTTGACCAACCGCGTGCGCCGCCGCCTGGGCATGCGCTACTGGTCGCTGGCGGACTACCTGAAGCGGCAGAGCAGCGCCGCCGAGCGCTACATCGAGCGCTTCGTCACTGCCGGCCTGGACGACGCGCGCCGCCGCGGCCTGGACGGGGTGATCTGCGGCCACGTGCACCGCGCCGGGCTGTTCGAGCGCGACGGCCTGGTCTACGCCAACGACGGCGACTGGGTCGAAAACCTCACCGCGCTCGCCGAAGAGGCCGACGGCACGCTGCGCCTGCTCTCGCACCGCGGCGACGTGCTGCGCGAACTGCCGCCGCGCCTGCGCCTGGTGCAGGAGAAGGCCTGGCCGCGCGCGGCCTGAAGCAGGCGATCTGGCCAGGCGGCGCTCCACCGCCTGGCAGCTGACTGGGAGATTGGTGCGTTCGACTGCTGCCGCGCCTGCGCGCCGTGCCGTGGTCCCTTTCGCGATCGCTCCGGTCGTGGCGCCCGCGCCCCTGCACTGGACGGATGCGTAGAACCCGGTGTGACCGCCATTCCACGATGGCCGTGTGTGGTGTGCATCACCGCCGTGGCATCGGGTCTACTGCGACGCGTCGGTGTGGCATGCCCGGGCAGGAACCCACGTTCGCGCCCGGGCGTCACGCTGATCCATGTCGCTGCGGCGCGCGTGCGCCGCATCCCGATCAGTTCTGGAGTTGTGGAGACCGTGAAACCAGGGAAGGCGTCGTGCGGCCGGTCGCGCAGATCCATGGGGACATGGTTCGGCTTGGCCTGGTCCGCCGTTTCTGGCGATTCCGTCCAGGCGAACGTCACCGCGCCTGGCATGTGGCCGCGGACATGCCTGCGATGGGCGTGCCTGGGCGTCCTGCTCGCGGCGAGCGCGACCGCGATTGCGCAGAACACGATCTATGGCTGCGCGGAGCCCGCCGCGCCGCGTCCGCTTCCCGATCCGCTGCTGTGCGTGCAGCAGGCGGGCGTGTCGACGCCGCACTCGGCGGGCGATGCGCGGGTCGAGGCGTTGTTCGCACGTGCCAAGCAGCAACTCGATGGCGGCCGCTTCGACGCCGCCGAACAGGCGCTGGATTGCGCGCAGGCCAACCTCGGCGATGCCGGCGGCGCGCGCTTGCGCTACGAGCTCACCCGCCGCCGCGGCATTCTCGATTTCCGCCGCGAACGCCTGCCGCAGGCGCTGGCGCGCTTCGAGTGTGCGGCCACGCTGTCCCGCTCGCTGCACGATCGCATGGGCGAGGCGCGCGATCTGAACAACGTCGGTGCGGCGCTGCGCCGGCTCGGCGATTTTCGCGGTGCCCTGCGCAACCTGACGCTGAGCCTGGACATCCAGCGCGCGCGCGGCGCGGTCTCTGCGTCCGTGCTGACCAATATCGCCGACGTTTATCGCGAACTGCGCGAGTCCGACACCGCGATGCGTTACTACCGCGATGCGCTTGCCGCCAACCGCGCGCAGGGCGACGCCATCGAGGCCGCGCACGTGCAGGAAACCATGGCCGAGCTGGCGCTCGACAGCGGCGACACGCCGCAGGCGCTGGCCTGGCTGCAGGAGGCGCTTGCCGTGTACCGGGCGCAGGGCCGCCGCGTGTACGAATTGCGTGTGCACGATGGCCTGATCCGCGCGGCATTGGCGCTCGGCGACATCGCGCAGGCGCAGCGCTGGAGTTCCAGTGCGCTGGCGCTCGCCGAGGCATGGGCGCTGCCGCTGCCGTCCGCGCTGCAGTTGCAGCTGGCGCGGACCGCCCGCCTCGAAGGCAACGCGGCCGCCGCCGCGGCCCGCCTGCGCGCGGCGCTGGCGGCGGCCGCCGGCGGCGATCCGGTGCGGGTGCCGTTGCTGGAGGAGTTGGCGCGGCTGCAGGAAAGCAGTGGCGATACGGCCGCGGCCATCGCCACGCTGCGGCGCGCGAATGCGGAGGCCGCGGCGCTGGTCCGCGCGCAGCACGATCGCCAGTTGGACTGGCTGCGGATCCGCTTCGACACCGCCGAAAAGCAGCGCACCATCGATGCCCTGCAAAGCGAGAACCGCCTGCGCCAGGTCCAGCTGCGCCAACGCACGTTGCTGCTGTGGCTGGCATTGGTGTCCGGCGTCGCCGCCGCGCTCGGCCTCTGGCTGTGGCTGCAGCGTCGCCGCCAGCGCGAACGTTTGCTGCAAGCCGCACGGCAGGTCCGCCACGAGGAGCAACTGGCCCGCTATCGGCGAGAGGCGGACGCGCTGGCCGAGGATCGCAGCCTGCTGCAGACCCTGCTCGACAGCCGCGAGGACGCGCTGTGCCTGCTCGATGCCGAAGGCCAGGTCCTGGCCACCAATCGTGCCGGCCGCCTGCTGCTCGGCGGCGCGGACGACGCCGAACCGGTCGGGCAGCCAGTGTTCGCCTGCGTTGCCGAGGGCGACCGCCCGGCGTTGCAGGCGGCGCTGGAGCGGATGGAGGACAGCGCCGCGCAACGCCTGGAGATCGTCGCACGGCATGGCACGCCGCTCGCCGTGACCTTCACGCCCTGGCGCGGCGGCGATGGGCTGGTCGTCCTTGGCCTGCAGGAACGCGACCGTGGCGCGGTGGCGGACACCGCGCAGGCCGAGCACACGCCAGCGGAGGCCGCCGCGCCTGCGTTGCGCGATGCCTTCCGGCGCGCGCTGGTCGACCTGATGCTGGCGGTCATCGACACCTGGGAGCGCGCCACCGCGACCGGTCGCCTGGAGTTGGCCGAGCGCAGCCGGATCTGGCGCGTGAACATCGACGACGGCCGCCTGCGTGCGCGGGCGATGGAGCGCTACCTGGCGGTCTCCAAATTGCCCAGCAACCCGCGCTGGCGGGACGTGCTGCGCTCGGCCTACTTCGTGCTCGCGCACTGTGAAGGAATCTCGGCAGAAGAGCGCGCCGCGCTGCAGTCCAGGATCGACACCGTGCTGGCCTATACCCGCCGGGACGCGCTCGGCTGAGCGCGCCTGGCATCCCTGCTGGCGATTGTCGGCCGCGCTGAGCGGCGAGCGCGCCTGCATGGCGCGTCAGCGCCCGCGCTTGGCCGGGCAGACCACGCAGGCGCCCTTCAAGCCGTGTTCCATGCGGTAGCTGCTGTGGTGGTCGCGGGCCAGGAAGGTCGTCGGGCCGAGCACGATGGGCTTGGCCGATCGCGACGGCGCCACCACCTCGCAATAGGCGGCGATGGTGTTCAGCGTGTTCGTGTAGGGCTCGTGGCTGTCGACCACGCCGCACTTGTCCATCGTCTGCCGCAACTGCTCGCCGTCGAAATCGAACTTCACCACCACCTCCGGTTCCTGGTCCTGCTCCAGGCACCAGTCCGGCGGCAGGGTGTCGTGGCCGTGGGCGGCCAGGGGCAGTGCAAGCAGCGCCGCGACGAGGACGGCATGGAAGAGGGAACGGTGGGTGGGCATGGGAACCTCGCAACGCGCAGGGAAGAGACCTGCAGCCTACGAATGGCGGCGGTGCGGATTCCAGCGCATCCGCGGGTATAGACCGGGAATAAATTCACCTAAATCCTTGATTTTTCGGCCGTGGCATCTGTGCCGCAGGCACGAGGCGCGCTCCTGTGCAGTCGCTCCGCCTGTCACGGCGTCGCCAATCCGACCCGGTTCATTCCATGGGCAGCCCGGCTTCGCCCTCGTGCCGCGCCGACGCGCTGCCTAGCCTGGAATCGCCGGATCGCAGCGTGTGCCGATGCGGCGGTGGCCATCCCCCGGGGGCGATCCACGCACCCCAGCCATCTCCAGTCACTTCCATATAGCGAGAGAACGCTCATGAAGAAGAAGCTCCTTGTCGCAACCGCTCTGCTGGCGGGCAGTGTCGTCGGCGCCCCTGCGCTGGCGGCCGAAAATCCGGTCGACCAGGCCGGCATCCAGCACAACATGTACCTGGGCTGCCTGATGGACCTGAATGCCACGGCCGAAGACGCGCTGACCCTGCTGGTCAAGAAGTGCGGCTACGCCCCCGGCGTGCCGCTGGAACGCTTCGTCGCCACGCAGCAGCCCATCGTCGACGCGGTCGACCCGACCCGGCCGATGACCGAAAACCTGGCCGGGCTGCGCCAGCAGCTGAGTGCCTACGAATACTCGTTCATCGAGCGGATGGACCAGATCGTGCAGAACGCCGAGGACCTGGACGCGGCGGCGGTGCAGTTCGAGGAACTGGAGCGGGAGGCCATCGCGCGGCTCGATCCGAAATCGCAGAATGGTGCGCTGATCCTGGGCGGACTGAGCGTGGCCAGGCACTCCACTCAGTATTGGTCCAAGTATGCGGCAGAGCAGGGGGAGTCCCCGGCTGGCGCCACCGCGAAGAAGGGGTTCTGGAAATGGCTGGCCACCATCGGTTCGGACGTGGTCGGCTATCTCGCCTCGCACAACATCGGCACGGCGGCGACCGTCTCCAACGTCGTCCACGGCTGGTTCAAGTGAGCGGTTGATCCCAGCGGCGTACAGGAAAATGGCAAGGCGTCCCGGAAGGGGCGCCTTGCCTGTGCGGCGTTGTCGGGCGTATGTGGATGGTGCCTGCCTTACCCGGCAACCGTCCGGCCCGACACGGTGTGGGAGCTTTGCAGGAGCGGTTTCAGCCGCGGCACTGGCTGCTGACGCACGCCACGCGACAGCGTGCCGCGGTCGATGCTTCCGCGAATTGGCGCGCCAACGATCTCTAGGGAAGCCAGCGGACTGTCACGACGAACGCTACCGCCGCGGCGCGCCTCGCGCCGCATCGCTGCTAGCATCGGCCGATGGATTCCCTTACTCAGATCGTCCTCGGCGGTGCCATTGCCGCCGTCATCGCGCCGGCTGTGCATCGGCGCGCGGCTCTGCTTGCGGGTGCCGCGCTTGGCACCTTGCCCGACCTCGATTCGCTGATCCTTCTGCCGCTGACCCGCGATCCCGTCACGTTGATGACGGTGCATCGCAGCGTCAGCCATTCGCTGTTCGTGCTGCCGCTGCTCGGCTGGCTGATCTGGTGGCTGTTGCGCCGCTTCGGCCATGGGCGGGTCGCCGAGGCGCCACGCCGCTGGTTCTGGGCGATCCAACTCGCGCTGATCACCCATCCGCTGCTGGATGCGTTCACCGTCTACGGCACCCAGCTGTGGTGGCCGCTGCGGCCGCCGCCGACGATGTGGTCGAGCGTGTTCATCATCGATCCCGCCTACACGCTGTGGCTGCTGCTGGCCTGCGTCATTGCCTGGTTCGCGCGTGCGCGCCGCGTGGCGCAGCAGGCCTTGCTGGCCGGGTTGTTGCTGAGCAGCGCCTACCTGGGCTGGTCGCTGCTGGCGAAGCATCTGGTCGACCGCGAGGCCGACCGTGCGCTGGCGGCGATGGGCCTGGCGCAGGCGCCGCGCTTCTCGGTGCCGATGCCGTTCAACACGCTGCTGTGGCGGGTGGTGGCGATGACCCCGAGCGGCTACGTGATCGGCGAGCGTTCGCTGGTCGCCGATCGCTGGCCGATGCGCTTCCAGGGCTATCCCTCCAACACCCAGGCGCTGGCGCAGGTGCGCGAGCTGCCGGCGGTGCAGCGATTGAGCTGGTTCAACCGCGGCTTCATGCGCGCGCAGGTCAAGGATGGCGAACTGGTGCTCAGTGATCTGCGCATGGGCCTGGAGCCGGACTACAACTTCAACTTCGCGGTGGCGCGGCAGCGCGGCGACGGCTGGGATGCGATTCCTCCGCGGCAGTTGCAGGCCGCCTACCGGGCGCCGGAGGCGCGTGGGCAAATTCGCGCAGCGCTGGCGCGGATGTGGCAACGGATCTGGGTCGAACCGGCGTCGCCCGCGCCGGTCGGTGCGCAGGTGCCGACAGCGGCGCGTTGAGCGCGGCACAATCGACCGAGGCATGGCGCGCCCTCATTTGGGAACGAATTGGCGCAAGCATTAATTCTTCGATCATGGAGCGCCTGCTGCAGGCCAGGGCCGCGTCTCCGCACTGCAGCGGTGATGCCCAGTTCGCCAATTCGACCCGGTTCGTTCCCGCCGCGACCCGGTTTCGCCCTCGTGCGTCGCCGCAGACCCGCCTAGCCTGAAACCGTCGCATCGCGTCGTGTGCCGATGCGGCGGTGGTCGCCTCGCAGGTGTCCCCCCTCAAGAACGTTTGGAGACCTAGGCCATCCTCTTCCCATCTATTGCATGAGAATGTTCATGAACAAAACGCTTTTTGGCGCGGCTGCCGCGCTCCTGATCGGCAGTGCTTTTGGCGCCGCCCCCGCGCTAGCGGCCGAGAACCCGATGGACCAGGCTGGCATCAAGCACAACATGTACCTCGGCTGCCTGATGGATACCAAGGACTCGCCCGACGAGGACCTCGCTGTCCTGGTCGAGAAGTGCGGCTACGATCCCGGCATGCCGCTGGAGCGCTTCATCGCCACGCGCAAGCCCATGATCGATGCGATCGATCCGACCCGGCCGATGACCGAGAGCCTGGCCGGGCTACGCCAGGCGCTCAGTGCCTACGAGTTCTCGTTCATCGTGCGCATGGAGCAGATCGTGCAGAACGCCGGGAGCCTGGACGCGGCGGCGTTGCAATTCGAGGAATTGGAACGGGAAGGCATCGCACGGCTTGATTCCAAGTCGAAGAACGGCGCGCTGGTGCTGGGCGGGCTGAGCGTGCTCAGACACTCCGCGCGCTACTGGTCCAAATTCGCGGCCGGCACCACGGCGAAATACGCTGCGTCTCCCGACCCGAACCAGGGCTGGTTGTTTGTCTCAGCGTGCGATGCAGTCGGTTACTTTGTGTTTCGTGACGGCGAGTTGGGTGCTGCCACCTCGCGCGCAGCGTTTCATGTACTTGCTTCACAGGGATATTTCCCGCTCTACGCCTACCAATAGTGCCTCCCCTAAGCTGCTTCAGGTAGTGCAGATAAAGAAAGGCGTTCCCAATGGGGACGCCTTTTCATCAAAAAGAGAATGCGGGCCATGTTGCCACTAGTCGGGTGTGCAGGCGCCGCGTTGATCCGGGCTTCTGGGGGAGACTGAGCCAAGCCGTCCCGCATCGCCAGCAAACGTGGCTTCGCCCGGCAACGTCGCGATCGCCGCTCGATACGCAGGCTTCACCAGCACCGCCGTCAACGCCGCTCAATACACCGTCGCGTGCGCCTGCACGAACGAATAGAAGAACACCGCGTCCGGGTCGCTCTGCACCTGCGCCATTTCCCGGCGCATGCCGGCCACGGTCTCCGCATCCACCGCGCCGGCCTGCAGCAGCCGTTCGGCCGCCGACAGCAGCAGTTCTTCCCAGAACCCGATCATGGTCTTGCGCCGCGCCGGTTCGCGGTTGTCCAGGTGCAGGGTCTTGATCTGCGTGCTGACGTCGCGATAGCCGCCGGCCAGCAGCAGGTTGCCGAGCTTGGCGCCGACGAACGGGTCGCCGCCATGGTCGTACTGGAAGTCGTTGAACGCCATCCAGTAGCGCCATACGTTCGGCGAGTACGGATGCAGCAGGAACGAGGCGTTCATCACCTCGGTCACGTACACCGGCGATCCCGGCGCCAGCACGCGCCGCACTTCGCTGAGTACCCGCGACGGCGACGGTACGTGCTCCAGCACCCAGCACAGGAACGCCGCATCGAAGCTGCGCGGCTGGAACGGCAGGTCGCCGGCATCGGCCTGCTGCAGCGTGTAGCGGTCCTGGCACCAGGGCATGCGCTGCAGGTTGTCGCGCGCGGCCTGCAGTTGCGCCTCGCTCAGGTCGATGCCGGTGACGTGCAGCTCCGGGAAACGCCGTAGCAGCACTTCGGTCTGCGCACCGACGCCGCTGCCCACTTCGAGCAGGCGCCGCGCGCCGGTGTAGTCGATCTGGTTGAACAGGGTGGCTTCCAGCAAGCGCGCCTGTTTCAGCAGGCGCGCCTGCTCGGTATCGGAATAGCCGTGCAGGTAGGTCGGGCTGTCGGGAGGCGAGCGCATGGCGGTGCTCCAGGGAGAAGACGTCAGGCGGCGGCGGACAAGGCCGGTGGCACGCCGGCGATCAGCGCGTCGAAGTAGTGGGCGGTCAGCGCCAGTTGCGCCTGCGCGCTCTCGGCGCGGTTGACCACGGCGCGGAACGCGGCGTTCTCGGGTCGATCCTTGGCGTACCAGCCCAGGTGCTTGCGGGCGATACGCACGCCCTGCGCCTCGCCGTAGAAATCATGCAGGGCCTGCAGGTGGCCGAGCAGGGTGTCGCGGACGAACGTCAGCGACGGCGCTGGACGCAGTTCGCCGGTGGCCAGGTAGTGCGCGATCTCGCCGAAGATCCATGGCCGGCCCTGCGCCGCGCGACCGACCATCACCGCGTCGGCGCCGGTTGCGGCCAGCACCTGTGCCGCCTTCTGCGGCGAGTCGATGTCGCCGTTGGCGATCACCGGGATGTGCAGCATCGCCTTGATCCGGGCGATGGTGGCGTATTCGGCCTGGCCGCTGTAGTGCTGATCGCGGGTGCGCCCGTGCACCGCCAGCGCGGCGATGCCGCAGTCTTCGGCGATGCGCGCGATGACCGGGCCGTTGCGGTGGTCGCCGTCCCAGCCGGTGCGGATCTTCAGCGTCACCGGCACCGGCGAGGCCTTCACCACCGCGCTGAGGATGCGCGCCACCAGCGCCTCGTCGCGCATCAGCGCCGAGCCGGCCCAGGCGTTGCAGACCTTCTTCGCCGGGCAGCCCATGTTGATGTCGATCAGTTGCGCGCCGTGGTCGGCGTTGTAGCGCGCGGCCTCGGCCAGTTGCTGCGGTTCGGTGCCGGCGATCTGCACGCTGACCGGGTCCGGCTCGCCGGCGTGGTCCATGCGCTGCAGCGACTTGCGGGTCTGCCAGAAGCGCGGATCGGAAATGGTCATTTCCGACACGGCCAGGCCCGCGCCCAGCCGCTTGCACAGCAGCCGGAACGGCTTGTCGGTGACCCCGGCCATCGGTGCCAGGATCACCTTCGGTTCGATCGTGTAGGGGCCGATACGCATGCGCGTAGTGTAGCGGGGCGCATGCGCTGGCGGGCCGGGCGGCCCGCGCGGCCGTCAGCGCATCAGCTGGTACAGCTCGAAGCCATTGTCCTTGCCGTCCAGGATCAGCAGCAGTTCGTTCGGGCCCAGCGCGACCAGGCGGCCGACGCTGTTGCCGTGCGTGCCGTCGGAGGCATGGCCGGGCGCGTAGGCCGCTTCCGGCTCGTCGTTGACCGTGCTTGCGCCGAGGAAGGCCAGCTCATGGCTGCCGGCGGACAGCGGATACAGCGTGCCGCTGCGGCGCTGCGAGCCGCTGGTCTTGCTCAGGTGGTAGCCGCAGGGATCGCGGCGGATCTCGGCCTTGAAGTAGGGATAGGCGTAGGCGAAGTGCGGGTCGATCTGGATCGAGCGCACCTTCCAGCGGCCCTCCAGCTTGCCGGGCTGCTGCGGCGTCTGCGCGCGCTGCAGCAGGCTGCGCGCCAGCGCCGCGCCCTTTTCCTGCTCGGCATCGTCGTAATGCGCCGCGATCACCTGCTGCAGGCGTTCGGCGGAGACGGTCACCGCGGCGCGGTCGGCGTCGGCGGCCAGGCTGTTCCAGTCGCAGTGCGGTGCCGCGGCGGCGGACAACGGGAGCAGCAGTGCGCACAGCGCGGCGAACGGGATGACGGAACGGCGGGGCATCGGCAACTCCTTGTCGGATGCGTGGCCGGCGCAGCGCCGGCGCTGGTTTGTGATGGCAGGCAACGGCGACGGCCGGCGCCGTCGCGCCGATCGCTCAGCCGGCCTCGGGCGTCAGCCGCGGCATCGATGCCGCCGCGCCTTCGGCCTCGGTGGAGCGCGCCGCGTAGTGGTTGGCGAAGCGCACATGGGTAGCGAACGCGGCGTTCGGCGACTGCGCCAGCGACGCCACCAGGGCGCCGTTGAAGGCGTCGCCGGCACCGGTGGTGTCCACGGTATGCGCGGTTTCGGCGCCGATCCGGTAGTAGGGCTGGGTGTCGCCGAGCAGGCGCTCCTCGGGGTGCGAGATGAACGCACCGACCGCGCCCAGCGTCACCACCACGGTGCCGCCCGGCAGCAGCTTGCGGCACAGCGCGTGCAGGCTGCCGCCATCGGTGGCGGCGACGTCGTCGGCGTCCACGCGCACGCCGACATGGCGGGCGAGCAGGGCGGCGAACTCGGTTTCGTTGGGGGTCAGCACGTCGGCCAGCTTGAGCAGGCCGATGCTGGTCTGCGCGTTGGCCGGGGCGGCGTTGAGCACCGTGGTCAGGCCAGCCTCGCGGGCCAGCGCCAGGGTGCCCTCGATGGTCTCGATCGGCGATTCCAGCTGCGCCAGCAGCACCCGCGCCGAGCCCAGCAGCGGACGCTGCGCCTGCACGAAGTCCAGGCTCAGCGCGGCGTTGGCGCCGGCGCCGATGACGATGGTGTTGCGGCCGTGGCCGTCGACGTAGATGCCGCCGGTGCCGGTCGGCTCGCTGCGGGCCTCGGCGACCAGGGCGATACCGTCCTGCGCGGCCAGGCCGCGCGCCATCGCGCCGCCGGCGTCGTCGCCGAGCGCGCAGACGAAGCTGGTGCGCGCGCCGGCACGCGCCGCCGCCACCGCCTGGTTGAAGCCCTTGCCGCCGGGGCCGGTGCTGTAGCGGCCGGCGATGGTCGCCCCCGGTGCGGGCAGATTCTCGCACCGCCACACATGGTCGACATTGAACGAACCGACGACGATGACCGAACTCATAGGCATGTACTGCTTCTCGACTGGAACTGAAAAAAGAAAGATGGGTGCGGCGGATGCCGCGGCCGGATCAGGCGAAGTGCGACAGCACCCCGGCGATGGTCGCGGTCATGAAGGTCGCGATCGAGCCGCCCAGCACCGCACGCAGGCCGAAGCGGGCCAGGTCGTGGCGGCGCTCGGGGGCCAGGCCGCCGATGCCGCCGATCTGGATCGCGATCGAACTGAAGTTGGCGAAGCCGCACAGCGCGTAGGTGGCGACCAGCCGGCCTTCCGCGCTCAGGCTCACGCCCGGCACCTGGCCCTGGACGATACGCGACAGCTCGGTATACGCGACGAACTCATTGATGACCACCTTCTGGCCGATCAGCGAACCGACCGTGGTCGCATCCGGCCACGGCGTGCCGATCACCCAGGCCACCGGCGCCAGCACGTAGCCGAAGATGGTGGACAGGTTGGTCGGGCGGCCGATCACGCTGGCCAGGCCGGTGACGTCGCCGATCCAGGTCAGTGGCGCATTGACCAGCGCGATCAGGGCGATGAACGCCAGCAGCATCGCGCCGATGTTCAGCGCCAGGCGCAGGCCGTCGCCGGCGCCGGCGGCGGCGGCGTCGATCACGTTGCTGGTGGTCTTCTCCACTTCCATCTTGACCGTGCCGCGGGTCAGCGGCGTGCCGGTTTCCGGGATCAGCAGCTTGGCCACCACCAGCGTCGCCGGCGCGGCCATGATGCTGGCCGCCAGCAGATGCTTGGCATAGAACGCCTGCTGCGCCGGGTCGCCGCCGCCGAGCATGCCCACGTAGGCCGCCAGCACGCCGCCGGCGATGTGCGCCATGCCGCCGATCATCATCGTCAGCAGCTCGGACTCGGTCATGCGCGGGATGTACGGACGCACCGTCAGCGGCGCCTCGGTCTGGCCGATGAACACGCTGGCGCAGACGCTGGTGGTCTCGGCGCCGGACACGCGCATCACCTTGGTGATCGCCCAGGCCATCACCCGCACCACCGCCTGCATCACCCCCAGGTGGTACAACACGCCCATCAGCGCGGAGAAGAAGATGATGGTCGGCAGCACCTGGAAGGCGAAGATGAAGCCGTAGGTCTTGGTGTCGAGCAGGCTGCCGAAGATGAAGCTGGAGCCTTCGTTGACGAAGCTCAGCACCTTGACGAACACCTGGCCGAGCCAGTCGAACACCTCACGGCCGCCCGGGACCAGCAGCACCAGCGAGGCGAACCCGATCTGCAGGACCAGGCCGGTCGCGACCAGCTTCCAGTCCACCGCCCGGCGGTTGTTGGAGAACAGCCAGGTGATCCCGATCAACACCGCCAAACCGAACAGGCCGAAGCCGATCCTTCCCAATCCCTCGACCATCTGCGTCCCCGGTCCCCGACCAAAGACGGGAAGCCTAGTGCAGGGGGTGACGGCCGGCAAGGCGAGCGGTGTTCAGTCGGGGATTCGGGAGTGGGGATTGGGGATTCGGAAGAGCAGGCGCCCCGCTGCCGCAGGTGCGGCGATGCCGACGGTGCCTCGCGGCAGCGCCGCTACACTGTGCGGCCGCCCGCCGGCCGTGCCGCGGGTTCGCTCAGCAGGAGGAGTTGCCATGCAATACCGTCGCCTCGGTGCCACCGGGCTGCAACTGTCGGCGCTGTCGTTCGGCGCCTGGATCAACTTCGGCGGGCAGACCGGCCGCGACGAAGCGCGCAACCTGATCGCCGCCGCCTGGGACCACGGCATCAACTTCTTCGACAACGCAGAGGTCTATGCGCACGGCCGCGCCGAGCAGGTGATGGGCGACGTGATCGCCGACCTGCGGCTGCCGCGCGACGGCTTCTGCGTGTCCAGCAAGGTCTACTTCGGCGCCGTCGAGTCGCCGCGCCCCACCCAGCGCGGGCTCTCGCGCAAGCACGTCACCGACGCCTGCCATGCGGCGCTCAAGCGGCTGCGGGTGGAGTATCTGGATCTGTACTACTGCCACCGCCCCGATCCGGACACGCCGGTGGAGGAAACCGTGCGCGCGATGGACGCGCTGATCCGCCAGGGCAAGGTGCTGTACTGGGGCACCTCCGAGTGGCCGGCCGAGCGCATCCGCGAGGCGGCGCAGGTGGCGCGTGCGCTGGGCCTGCATGGGCCGTCGATGGAGCAGCCGCAGTACAACCTGCTGCATCGCGCGCGCGTCGAGCAGGAGTACGCGCCGCTGTACGCCGAGCTCGGCCTGGGTACCACCATCTGGTCGCCGCTGGCCTCGGGCCTGCTGACCGGCAAGTACAACGACGGCATCGATCCGGCCTCGCGGCTTGGCCAGGAGCGCAATGCCTGGCTGCAGCAGGATGTGATCGGGCCGCCGGCGCAGCGCCGCATCGAGCGCGCGCGCGCCTTCACCGCGCTGGCCGCGGCCGAGGGCGTGGCGCCGGCGTCGCTGGCGATCGCCTGGTGCCTGCGCAACCCGCACGTCTCCACGGTGATCCTCGGCGCCAGCCGGGTGTCGCAGCTGCTGGAGAACCTGGCCGCGCTGGAACTGGCCGCGCGCGACGACGCGGCGTGGTGGGAACGGGTCGACGCCGCGGTGCGCTGACGACGGCATGCGCTTGCGCCGCCGTAGTGCAGCGGCGGCGCGGTGGCGAGAGCGATGGTGCGTAACGATCTTTGGAATCTTTCGTGGTCGGTATTTCGATCGGGATTGCGAATCGAATCGGGCGAGAATGGGTCTTGATTAAGTATTGAGAATCATTATCATCTCGATGCACCCCGTGGATGGAGTTCGACCATGACCGCTCAACCCGTGCTGTTGCATCACCCCGAGACCCTGAGCCTGCGCGAGCGCACCGTGCCGCGCGCCGTGCCGGCCGAAGAAACCATCAGCAGCCAGGCGCTGCTCAAGGGCCGCCGCGAAGTGCTGATCCAGCACGGCGACCGCGTCTATCGTCTGCGCCACACCAGCAACGACAAGCTGATCCTGACCAAGTAATGCCTCCGGCCGCCGCGCGCGGCCGGCCTCCCCGCCCGATCTGCCGCCACCTGGCCCACGCCCCTGCGCGTCGGCCGCGGCCGCCTCGCAGTCGCGATCCTTCTCTCCCCCTCGGCCAGGCGCGGACCCCGCGCCGTGCCGGTCGAGGGTCTTCCGCGACCACCGATGCTCCCCATGTTCCGTACCGCCCCGCTCACCGGCGCGCTGTGGCTGGCCCTGGCCGCCGGCGCGCATGCCGCTCCCGCATCCGCCTCCGACGCTGACGACGCCGCCAGTGCGGCGGCCGCCATCCGCGATTTCGATCGCCTGCAGGTCACCGCCACGCGCACCCAGCGCGCCATCGTCGACGTGCCCGGCAGCGTCGACGTGATCGACCGCGAACAGATGGACCGCGCACTGGTCCACGACCTGAAGGATCTGCTGCGCTATACGCCCGGCGTGTCCGCCACCGGCAACAGCGGCCGCTTCAGCGGCATCTCCGGCATCCGCATCCGCGGCCTGGACGGCAACCGCGTGCTGATCCAGACCGACGGCATCCCGGTCTCGGACACCTTCAGCTTCGGCAGCTACCTCAACGCCAACCGCAACTTCGTCGACATGGACACGCTCAAGCGCGTGGAGATCGTGCGCGGTCCGGCCAGCGCGCTGTACGGTTCGGATGCGCTGGGCGGGGTGGTCGCCTACGTCACCAAGGATCCGGCCGATTATCTGGCGCCGGGCAAGGACAGCTACGTCGGCCTGAAGTTCGGCTACGAGAGCGAGTGGAAGGGGCTGTTCGCCGGCGCGCTGGTCGCCTTCGGCGGCGACCGCTGGAGCGGCATGGCCGCGATTAGCCATCGCCAGGGCCAGGAAAGCGAAACCCAGGGCGACAACCGCAGCATCGGCGCCGCCCGCACCGCGCCCAATCCGCTCAGCAGCGACGGCCGCAGCCTGCTCAGCAAGCTGGTCTACGCGCCCAGCGCCAATCAGCGCTTCAAGCTGACCGTCGAAGGCAACGAGGACTACTCGCGCATCGATGCGCTGAGCAACGTCACCGCCAGCATCCTGTCGCAGCGCGGCCGCGACCATCAGACCCGCGCCCGCGTGTCGCTGGCACACGAGGTGGACCAGCTCGACACGCTGCTCGCCGACGACCTGCAGTGGCAGCTGTACCGCCAGGACAGCCAGAGCCTGCAACGCACCGACGAGCGCCGCAGCAACGGCACGCTGCGGCACATGGAGCACGACTTCGACCAGCGCCTGTACGGGCTGCAGGCGAATCTGCACAAGCGGGTCGATCAGGGGCGCGTCGTCCACGACATCAGCTACGGCATCGACCTGTCGCACACCGATACCCACGAAAAGCGCGACGGCCACACGCTGAACCTGCGCACCGGCGCGATCAGCAAGACCGTGGGCATGGAAACCTTCCCGGTCCGCGACTTCCCGATCACCGAGACGCTCAAGGCCGGCGCCTACCTGCAGGACGAGATCGCGCTGGCCGACGGCCGCTTCAGCCTGACCCCGGCGTTGCGTGCGGACTATTACCGGCTGTCGCCGCAGGTCGACGCGATCTTCGCCACCGACAATCCCGGCGTGGCGGCGAAGAAGATCAGCGATCGCAACGTCTCGCCCAAGCTCGGCGCGATCTGGCGCCTGGACGACGCCTGGTCGTTGTACGCCAACTACGCGCACGGCTTCCGCGCGCCGCCCTACAACGACGTCAATATCGGCTTCACCAACCTGCTGATCGGCTACACCGCGATCGCCAATCCCGACCTGAAGCCGGAGACCAGCCGCGGCGCCGAACTGGGCGTGCGCTACGCCGGTCCGGCGGTCTACGTCGGCCTGAGCGCCTACCGCAACGCCTACCGCGATTTCATCGAGTCCTACCGCTTCGTCGGCTTCAACGCCGACGGCCTGATGCTGTATCAATCGCGCAACGTCGACCGGGTGACCATCCGTGGCGTGGAGGCCAAGGCCGGTGTCGACTTCGGCGCACTCGATGCGCGCTGGGCTGGCTGGTCGCTGCAGGCCAGCGCGGCCTATGCGCGCGGCGACAACCGCACCGACGGCACGCCGCTCAATTCGGTGGATCCGCTGCGCGGCGTGGTCGGGCTGGGCTACGACCGCAGCAGCTGGGGCGCGCAACTGGTCGCCACCGCGGTGGCGAAGAAGCGCCGGCCGGAACTGCCGACCTACTACACGCCGGCCGGCTACGCGACGCTGGACCTGCTCGCGCATTGGGACTTCACCGAAGGTGCGCGGCTCGACGTGGGCGTGTTCAACCTGGCCGACCGCCGCTACATCGACTGGAACATGCTGCCCGGCGCGACCCTGGCCAGCAGCGCCGTGCTCGACCGTTATACCGGTGCCGGGCGCAACGTCTCGGTCAGCCTGGCGCTGGACTGGTAGCGGCGGATGCGCACGGCCGCGCCAGCGCGTACCGGCCCGGAGCGGATCGCCGCGCCGCTGCCGCGCCCGGCGCAGCTGGCCGCCCTGGGCACGGTGTTGTGCCTGTACCGCGCCCACACCGGCGCCGAACTGATCGGCTGGCGCCACGCCTGCAGCGTGGCCGCGCACCTGGATGTGGACAGCGACGGCGTGCTGGAGAGCCTGCGCTTCTACGATCGCCAGCAGCAGTGCTGCTGGCGCCTGTACCTGCTGCCCGACAGCGATTTCGTCGCCTGGGACATGCTGCTGTCGGCGCTGCCCGCGGCGCAGGATGCCGCCGATGGCGGCGTCGCCGAGCGGCTGTGGCGGCGCGTCGCCGGGCGCCTGCGCGGCGACGGCTGGCATGCGCGGGCGCTGCGCCTGCACGCGGCCGATGGCGTGCTGGCGGCCAGCGTCGCCGGCGTGTCGCCGCTCGGTGCCAGCATCGCCCGCCGCATCGCGCGCCTGGAGGCGGCCGAGGGCGACGTGCTGGTCGACGACTGCTGTTTCGCCCGCGCCGGACGCCCTGCGCCGCGCCCCGATCCCGACCGGCCGTGGCCGCTGCTGCGGTTGTGAGCGGTCGCTGGCGTTTCCTCGTTTCCCATCAACCAAGACGCCTCTCTCGATGATGAAAGCTCCGCCCCTGTTCTACGCCTTGCTGCTTGCCGGCAGCCTCCCCGTCCACGCCGAGAGCGCCGACCCGGCGCGCGACCGTGCCAGCATCCTGGCGATGCAGGGCGAGTACACGGTGGCGTTCGCCTTCGACGAGACCGTGCTGCTGAAGCCCGGCTACGTGCGCGCCGCACCGATGCGCAGCGGCGGCGACGAAGTGGTGATCGTGGTCGAGGACAGTCCGCGCAAGGTGGTGCTGCAGCATCTGCTGGTGGAGCCCAAGAGCGGCCACGTGACCAAGCACTGGCGCCAGGACTGGATCTACGAGGCGCCGCAGCGCTTCGAGTTCAGCGCCGACCAGACCTGGCAGGTGCGCCCGCTCGACGCGGCGGCCACCCGCGGCGCCTGGACGCAGTGCGTGTACGAGGTCAGCGACGCGCCGCGCTACTGCGGCACCGGGCGCTGGGACTACGCCGATGGCCATCCGACCTGGACCAGCGACCTGAGCTGGCGTCCGTTGCCGCGCCGCGAGTACACCAAGCGCAGCGACTACAACGCGCTGGCGGTGATCAACCGGCACACGCTGACCCCGGCCGGCTGGACCCACGAGCAGTTCAACACCAAGGTGCTGCGCAAGCCCGATGGCAGCCAGCAGGCCATCGCCCGCGAGTTCGGCTTCAACGACTACGTCAAGACCACGACCCTGGATTTCGCACCGGCCTACGCCTACTGGAAGGCCACCCAGGGCTACTGGGCCAGGGTGCGCGCGCGCTGGGACGGCTTGCTCGGCAAGCCGCCGGGCGTGCAGCTGAAGACCAAAGTCGACGGCATGGCGATCATCGTGCCGCTGTTCGGCCAGGCCGAGGCGGTGCAGCAGGGCAAGCCGGTCAGCGATGCGCAACTCGATGCGGTGTTCGCGCAATGGACCGCGCCGGCGCCGGCCGCGCGCTGAGCACAGCGCCGGCGACGCAGCCAGGGTGGGGAAGGCGGCCGGGATGGCGCCTTCCCCTTTTTCTTGCGCGTGTCGCGTCTTTTCGAGACACCTTTCCGGGGCGCGACACGCGTTGCGGCCATCGTCGCCACGGACTGCCGTCGAGCGCCGGCGGCGACAGCATCACATGTCGCGCTCCTCCAATCCCCAATCCCGATTCCCCACTCCCGGCTCCTTCACTGCTCGCGCAGCGCCAGCGCCGGCGGCGTGCGCAGGATGCGGCGGGTGCCCGACCAGCCGGCGAGCAGGCTCAGCGCCACGCCACCGAGGCCGCCGAGCAGCAGCGCCGGCCACGGCGGCGACAGCGCGAGGTCGAAGGCCTGCCTGGCCACCACCACGCCGATGATCGCTGCCGCGCCGACCGCGAGGATCGCGGCGAGCAGGCCGAGTGCGCCGAATTCCACCAGCACCGCACCGCGCAACTGCCCGCGCCGCGCGCCCAGCGTGCGCAGCACCGCGCTGTCGTAGCGGCGCTCGCCGGCGGTGGCTTGCAAGGCGGCCAGCAACACCAGTGCGCCGGCCAGCAGGCTGAAGCCCATCACCAGTTGCACCGCCTGGGCGACGCGGTCGATGACCTCGCGCACCCGCTGCAGGATCGCGTTGATGTCCAGCAGCGACACGTTCGGATAGGCACGGCTGAGCCCGCTCAGTTGCGCGGCCGAGGCGCGCGGCAGATGGAAGGCGGAAATCAGGTTGTACGGGGCATCCTGCACCGCGCCGGCGTTGAGCAGCAGGAAGAAGTTGACCCGGAACGAATCCCAGTCGGCCTTGCGCACATTGGTGACGGTGAAGCTGCGCTGCTGGTCGCCGAGCAGCAGGGTGATGCGGTCGCCGAGCTTGAGCCCGTAGCGCTGCGCCCAGCCTTCCTCCACCGAGGCTTCGGCGGCGGTGCTGTCGGCCGCCCAGAAGCGTCCGGACAGCAGCCGGTTGGCGGCGGGGAATTCGTGCCGCCAGGAGAAGTTGATCGGCCGGTCGCTGCCGTCGCCATCGTCCTCCGGCCCCTGCTCGCGGCGCTGCGGCGGCTTGCCGTTGATCGCCACCAGCTTGCCGGTGCTGAACGGCTCGACCGCCGCATCGGCGACACCGAGCGTGCGCAAGGTGCCGAGCACCTGCTCGGCCTGATCGGGCTGGATGTTCATCAGGAAGTAGTTCGGCGTGTCCGCCGGCAGCCGGTCGCGCCACTGCCCGAGCAGGCCGGGGCCGATCACCGCCAGCAATAGCAGGGCGCACAGCGACAGCGACAGGCCTACCAGTTGCACCACGCTCAGTGCGCGGCGCCGGGTCAGCGCCGCCAGGCCCAGTTTCCAAGGCCCGCGCAGCCGTCCCTGCAGTCGCCGCAGCACCGCCAGCAGCACCCCGCCGACCGCCGCGGCCAGCGCCGCCAGCAGGGTCAGGCCGCCCAGCACCCAGGCCGCCAGCACGCCGTCGCCGGTGGCGTACACCGCCAGCACCACGGTGGCGACCAGCGCGGCGGCGTAGACCAGCAGCGAGGTCGGCGGCAGCGCGGCGAAGCTGCGGTTGAGCACGCGCATCGGCGGCACGTCGCGCAGGCGCAGCAGCGGCGGCAGGCCGAAGCCGAGCAGCAGCAACAGGCCGATGCCGGCGCCGGCCAGCGCCGGGGTCGCCTGCGGCAGCGGCAGGCGGTCGGGAATCAGGCTGCCCAGCGCTTCGACCAGGCCGACCTGGGCCAGCATGCCCAGGCCCACGCCGAGCGCGCAGGCGGGGATCGCCAGCAGCAGCAACTGCACCGCCAGCGCACCGAGGATGTCGCGTTGGCGCGCGCCCAGGCAGCGCAAGACCGCGACCTGGTCGATGCGGCGCAGGGCGAAGCGGTTGGCGGCCAGCGCGGTGGCGACGCCGGCCAGCAGCACCGCCAGCAACGCGGCCAGCGCCAGGAAGCGCCCGGCGCGGTCGAAGGCGCCACGCACGCCGCGCTGGGTGTCCTCGATGCCGACCAGGCGGTAGGCCTTGGCGCGTGGCGCCAGCCATTCGCGCAGGGCGGCGATCTCGCCGGGCGCGCCGGCGAACATCAGTCGATAGGAAGCGCGGCTGCCGGGGCCGAGCAGGCCGGCGGCATCGACGTCGGCGCGGTTGACCAGCAGCGGCGGCGACAACTGCATCAGTTCGCCGGAGGCATCCGGTTCGGCGCGCAGCACCCGGGTCACGCGCAGCGTGCCGGCGCCGAACTCCAGCGCATCGCCGAGCTTCAGCCCCAGCGCTTCGAGCAGGCGCGGATCGGCGTAGGCCTCGCCGCGTGGCGGCGGCCCGGCGCGTTCGCTGCCGGCGCCGACGGTGTCGCGCGCCACCAACAACTCGCCGCGCAGCGGATAACCCGCGCCCACCGCCTTGATGTTGGCCATCTGGCTGGCGTCGCCATGGAACAGCACGCTCGGGAAACTGACCATGCGCGTGCTGCGCAGTCCGCGCCGCTGCGCTTCCTCGGCGAAGGCGGCGGGGATGTCCTGGCGCCCGCTGACGCCGAGGTCGCCGCCGATCACCTCGGCGGCGCTGCCGGTCAGCGCCAGGGTCACCCGGTCGACCAGGGTGCCGACCGCGGTCATCACCGCCACGCCCAGCACCAGCGCGGCGAACACGGTCAGCAGATCGCCGGCGAACAGCTCGCGGCGCAGTGCGCGCGCGGCATGGCGCAGTACGTTCATGCGGCATCCGCCGCGTCGGCGCCGCGCAGGCGGCCGCCGTCGAGCCGGTAGCGGTGTTCGCAGCGCTGCGCCAGGCGCATGTCGTGGGTGACCAGCACCAGGGTGGTGTCGCTGCCTTCGTTGAGCGCGAACAGCAGGTCGCTGATCTGTTGCCCGGTGGCCTGGTCGAGGCTGCCCGTGGGCTCGTCGGCGAACAGGATGCGCGGCCGCGCCACGAAGGCGCGCGCCAGCGCCACGCGCTGCTGCTCGCCGCCGGACAGTTGCCGCGGGTAGTGCCGCGCCCGCGCGCTCAGCCCGACCGCTTCCAGCACCTCGCGCACCCGCGCCGGATCCTCGCGTCCGGCCAACTCCAGCGGCAGCGCGATGTTTTCCGCCGCGGTCAGCGACGGCAGCAGATGGAAACTCTGGAACACGAAGCCGACCTCGCGTGCGCGCAGCGCGGCGCGCGCTTCCTCGTCCAATGCGTTGAGCGACTGCCCGGCCAGCACGATCTCGCCGCGCGTGGGCAGGTCGAGGCCGGCCAGCAGGCCGAGCAGGGTGGTCTTGCCGGAGCCGGAGGCGCCGACGATGGCGACGCTGTCGCCTTCACCGATGGTCAATTCGACCTTGTCGAGAATGTGGACCGTACCCTCCGGTCCGCTGACGGATTTGCCGACATCGCGTACGTCGATGGCGATGCTGGCGCGAAGCGTGGGGGCCTGACTGTCGATGAGGGAATCTCCAATGCGTGGCGACGAGACGAGAAGCAAGCGGGCCTGGATGCGCCGCGCCTGGCTGCTGCTGGCATGGTGGGTGCTGCTGCCCGCCATCGCCTGTGCCAAAGGTGCGACGGGGCCGGTGCTGGTACTCGGCGACAGCCTCAGCGCGGCGCACAACATCCCGGTGCAGTCCGGCTGGGTGGCCTTGCTGGACAAGCGCCTGCAGCAACAGATGCGGGCGCCACCGGCGGTGGTCAATGCCAGCATCAGCGGCGAGACCTCCTCCGGCGCGCTGACCCGCCTGCCGGCGCTGCTGCAGAAGCACCGGCCGTCGGTGGTGGTCATCGAACTCGGCGGCAACGACGCGTTGCGCGGGCTCAGCCCGGCCGAACTGCGCGGCAACCTGGAGAAGATGATCGTGCTCAGCCGTGACGCCGGTGCGAAGGTGCTGTTGCTGGGCATCGACGTGCCGCCGAACTACGGACCGGGCTACCGGCAGCGCCTGCGTGCGGTCTATGCGGACCTGGCCAGGCAGTACCGGACCGGCCTGCTGCCGTTCCTGCTGGAGGGCGTGGCGCTGAACCCGTCGCTGATGCAGGGCGATGGCCTGCACCCCACCGCGGCGGCCCAGCCCAAGGTGCTGGACAATGTCTGGCCTCAGCTCAAGCCATTGATCACGCAGTAATTTTTTTGTCGCTCAGGCAGATGAAGCGGTCTTCACGCCGCCACCACCGCACATCCGGCATGTTTCACAAAGCTGAAGACTGAGGAAGCGTTATGCGTCAGACCAAGGAAACATCCGGGCTCGTGCTGGTCGTGGAGGACAACCGCAATATTTCCGAGATGATCGGCGAGTACCTGGAAGGCCGCGGGTTCGAAGTGGATTACGCCTGCGACGGCCTGGACGGCTACCGCCTGGCGGCGGAGAACAGCTACGACGTGGTGGTGCTGGACCTGATGCTGCCGCGTCTGGACGGCATCGAAGTGTGCCGCCGCCTGCGCAACGACGCGCGCAAGTCGACCCCGGTGCTGATGCTGACCGCGCGCGACACGCTCGACGACAAGCTCACCGGTCTGGGCTTCGGTGCCGACGACTACCTGACCAAGCCATTCGCGATCCAGGAACTGGAAGCCCGCCTGCGCGCACTGATCCGCCGCGAGCGCCGCCAGGTCGGCTCGGAAGTGCTGAAGGTGGCCGACTTGGTGCTGGATCCGGTGAGCATGCGTGCCACCCGCGCCGGCACCGAGCTGCAGCTCTCGCCGATCGGCCTGCGCCTGCTGACCATCCTGATGCGCGAATCGCCGCGCGTGGTCACCCGCCAGGAAATCGAGCGCGAGATCTGGGGCAACGGCCTGCCGGACTCGGACACCCTGCGCAGCCATCTGTACAACCTGCGCAAGATCATCGACAAGCCGTTCGACCGCCCGCTGCTGCACACCGTGCAGAGCGCCGGTTACCGCATCGCCGACATCGCCCAGCCGATGAGCTGAGGCAACGCCCGATCGTGGACCCCGCAGCGGCCCCGGTGAACGGGGCCGCTTGCACGAAAGGCTCACGATCGGCCTTCCTATAATCGCGGCAACGATCACGGATGCCGTATGCCGCACGGGTTGCCGCGCAAACTTCGCCTCGCCCTGATCGCCCGCATCGTGTTTGCGGGCTGCGTCGTCACGCTTGCCAGTTATCTGGTGGTCGCGATCGTGCAGCACTCGCTGGTCGGCTCGATCCTGAAGCAGGAGGCGCGCTACTACTGGCGCCTGCGCGCGCAGCTGCCGCAGCAACCGCCGCCCAACAGCCACAGCCTGCGCGGTTATCTGGTGCCGGCCGGGCAATCCGATGCGGCGGTGCCTGCCGACCTGCGCGGGTTGGCGCCCGGTCTGCATGAGGATCGCCCCGGCGGCGAGATGGTGCTGGTCGACCAGACCGAGAGCGGGCGCCTGTACCTGGTGTTTTTGCGCGCACCGGCGCAGCGGCTGGCGTTCTGGTTCGGCGTGGTGCCGACTTTGCTCACCCTGATCGCGGTGCTGGTGGTGGCCTGGCTGACCTGGCGGGTGTCGCGGCGCTTGCTGTCGCCGATGAACTGGCTGGCGCGGCGGGTCGCGCGCTGGGATCCGCGGCATCCAGCCGCCGCCGAACTGGCCCCGGAAAACCTGCCGACCGACGTACAGGGCGAGGCGCGGCAACTGGCCGCCGCCCTGCATGCGCTGGCCCTGCGCGTCACCGACCACGTCGCCCGCGAACGCAACTTCACCCGCGATGCCAGCCACGAGCTGCGCACCCCGCTGACGGTGATCCGCGTCGCCACCGACATCGCCATGACCGAGCAGGAACTGCCGCCGCGCCTGCACCGCAGCCTGCAGCGCATCCAGCGCGCCGGCCGCGACATGGAGGCGGTGATCGACGCCTTCCTCATCCTGGCGCGGGAAGCGGACGTGGTGCCGCAGAGCGAACTCTTCGAGATCGCCGACGTGGTCGAGTACGAGGCCGAGAACGCGCGCGAACTGCTGATCGGCAAGCCGGTGACCCTGAGCGTGCGCGTGCTGGCCTCGGCGACATTGCATGCGCCGCCGCGCGTGCTGCACGTGGTGGTCAGCAACCTGCTGCGCAACGCCTGCAGCTACACCGACGCCGGGCGCATCGAGGTCGAGGTCGAGGCCGACCGCATCCGCATCCGCGACACCGGCATCGGCATGTCCGAGGACGCTTTGCGGCACGCCTTCGAGCCGTTCTTCCGTGCCGAGCCGGAGCGCCCGCAAGGCACCGGGCTGGGCCTGTCGATCGTGCGCCGGCTGTGCGACCGTTTCGGTTGGCAGGTGGCCCTGGAAAGCGCCGAGGGCGGCGGCATTCTTGCGACCGTGCGGTTCCCGCCGGTCACGTGAGCGCCCGCGCACGGCGGCGCGGGCGCGTCACGGTTCAATCCTTCAGGTACGGACGCACGGTGTCGCGCCACAGCGCGTAGCCGGCCGCGTTCATGTGCAACTTGTCCGGTCCGAACAGCTCGGCGCGCGGCTGCCCGTCGGCGCCCAGCATCGGCGTGTACACGTCGACGAACTGCACCTGCTTCAGGCCGGCTGCGGCCTTGCGGATCAGCGCGTTGGCCTCGGCCATCTTCGGCATCAGCGCCGCGCGCGAGGGGCTGGGCTTGATCGACAGATAGACGATGCGGGTCTTGGGCAGGTCGCGGTGCACGCGGGTCGCGAAGGCCACGAAGTCATCGCGCACCTGCTGCGGGCTGCGGCCGCTGTTGAGGTCGTTGTCGCCGGCGTAGAACACGATCAGGCGTGGCTTGTACGGCACCACGATGCGGTCGGCATACCAGGTGCTGTCGCGGATCTCCGAGCCGCCGAAGCCGCGGTTGAGCGTCTGCACGCCCGGAAAATCCGTGGCCAGCGAGGTCCAGAAGCGGATCGAGGAACTGCCGACGAACAGCACGCCACCGGGTTTGACCGGATGCGCGGCATCGTCCTTGGCGAAACGCGCCATGTCCTCTTCCCAGGCGGCATTGGAGACCTGGTCGGGCACGCTGGGCGGCGGGGGTGGGGTGAGCGCCAGTGCCGGCGACAGGCCCAGCAGGGACAGACTGAACAGACTCAGGGCGAGCAGCGGTGCGCGCAGCGGCGAACGGGGCATGACGCCTCCTCGAAGCAAGGGGATCGGCGATGGTGCCGCAGGCACGACATGCAGGCAAATCCGCGGCGATGCCGGCGGTGCTGCGGGGCTTGTGGCAAAATTGCCGCCTATCCCGCTGCGCCTTGCCCATGACCGATTCCTTCCGGCCGTCGTCGTCGCGTCCCCGTTCCCTGGGGCGGGGCTGAGCCGTGGCCGACCAGTTCGGGCATCTGCCGCGCGGGCCGCGCCGCATGCTGATGGCGGCGCGTTGGTCCTGGCAGGGCTTGCGCGCGGCTTGGCTGCACGAATCCTCCTTCCGCCTGGAGGTGTGTCTGTTCCTGATCCTGGCACCGCTGGCGCTGTGGCTGGGGCAGGGGCCCGTGCAGCAGGTGCTGATGATCGGCTCGCTGCTGCTGGTGCTGGCGGTGGAACTGCTCAATTCGGCGATCGAAGCGGTGATCGAGCGCTACGGCCCCGAGCATCACGAACTGGCCGGGCGCGCCAAGGACATGGGCTCGGCCGCGGTCTTCGTGATGCTGGCCAACGTGGTGCTGTGCTGGGGCCTGATCCTGCTGCCGCGCCTGCTGTGATCGCCGCCCGTTTCTTCTTCCGTTAAAGGATCCGACGCCATGGCCCTCGAGTTTCTTGCCGACCCCAACACCTGGCTGACGCTGTTGACGCTGAGTGCGTTGGAGATCGTGCTGGGCATCGACAACCTGGTGTTCATCTCCATCGCGGTGGGCAAGCTGCCGGAAGCGCAGCGCCCGGCCGCGCGCAAGTTCGGCATCGCGGTGGCGTGCCTGACCCGCATCGCGCTGCTGGTGTCGCTGGCGTTTCTGGCGCGCATGCAGGGCGAGCTGTTCAGCGTCGCCGGCATGGGCATCTCGATCCGCGACCTGGTGTTGATCGTCGGCGGCCTGTTCCTGCTGGTGAAGGGCACGATGGAGATCCGCGAGCTGATCACCGGCGGCGAAGACGAAGACCCCACCACCAGCAAGGCCTCGGGCGTGTTCTGGATGGTGATCGCGCAGATCGCGGTGATCGACATCGTGTTCTCGCTGGATTCGGTGATCACCGCGGTGGGCATGGCCCAGCACATCCCGGTGATGATCGCCGCGGTGCTGCTGGCGGTGGCGGTGATGCTGCTGGCGGCCAATCCGCTGGGCCGCTTCATCGACGCCAACCCGACGGTGAAGATGCTGGCGCTGGCCTTCATCCTGATGATCGGCGTGGTGCTGATCCTGGACGGCCTGGACGTGCACGTGCCCAAGCCGTACATCTACGCGGCGATGGGCTTCTCGGTGCTGGTGGAGTGGCTGAACCTGCTGATGCGCCGGCGCGCCGCCGCGCATCAGGTGCCCGGCGCGGGGAAGTGGTGAGCCACCGCTGAGGTCGGCTGCGTTTTCACCGGCGGCGTGGCAAGCTGCGCGCAGTCATTCGCCGGAGTCCTCGCATGCGCCTGTTGTCCCGCTCCCTGTTTCTGGCCGCGCTGGCGGTGTTGCTGTCCGGCTGCGGCTACAACGCGATCCAGCAGAAGGACCAGGCGGTCAAGGCCGGCTGGTCGGAAGTGCTGAACCAGTACAAGCGCCGCGCCGACCTGGTGCCGAACCTGGTCAACACGGTCAAGGGCTATGCCGACCAGGAGCGGCAGGTGCTGACCGACGTGACCAACGCCCGTGCCCGCGTCGGCCAGGTGCAGGTCAACGCCGACGATGCCGCCTCGCTGCAGCAGTTCCAGCAGGCGCAGGGCCAGTTGTCCAGCGCGCTGTCGCGGTTGCTGGTGGTCAGCGAGAACTACCCGAACCTGAAATCCGACCAGGCCTTCCGCGACCTGCAGGCGCAGCTGGAAGGCACCGAGAACCGCATCACCGTGGCGCGCGGCCGCTACATCCAGGCGGTGCAGGACTACAACACCTACATCCTGTCCTTCCCGCAGGTGCTCACCGCCAAGATGTTCGGCTACAAGGAGAAGCCCAACTTCTCGGTGGAGAACGAAGCGCAGATTTCCGAGGCGCCGGCGGTGAACTTCGGTGGCCAGCCCGCGTCCGCTCCACAGCAGCCGCAGCAGCCGGCACCGGCGCACTAAGCGCCGCCGCGGGCCGGCGTGACCGTGCGTTTCACCTCCGAGGCTGAGCGCGCCGCCGCAGCGACGGCGTCGAGCGGTGGCACCCGCGCTGCGGCCGGCCGTCGACACGTCTGCGTCTGGCTATTGCTGCTGCTGGCGTTGCTGCCCTGGCTGGCCTGGGCGCAGGCCGAGGCGCCGATCCCGCCGCTGGACGCGCCGGTGGTCGACACCACCGGCACGCTGACGCCGAACCAGCGCCTGGAGCTGGACCGGCAGGCGGTGCAGTTGCAGCAGCGCAAGGGTAGCCAGCTGCAGGTGCTGGTGGTGCCCAGCACCGCGCCCGAGAGCATCGAGCAATACACCCAGCGCGTGTTCGACCAGTGGAAGCTCGGCCGCAAGGGCGTGGACGACGGCGTCCTGCTGGTGGTGGCCAAGGACGACCGGCGCGTGCGCATCCAGCCCGGCTATGGCCTGGAAGGCGCGATTCCCGACGCCACCGCCAACCGCATCATCCAGGAGTACCTGGTGCCGCGCTTCCGCGCAGGCGACTACAGTGGCGGGATTTCCGAAGCGACCGCGATGCTGGTCAAGCTGATCGACGGCGAAGCGTTGCCGGCGCCGGTCAGCGCGCACGCCTCGGCCTCGCGCGGCGGCGGCCTGGGATTCGGTTTCTTCGCCGGCCTGTTCGCGGCGCTGGTCGCGCAGGTGCTGTTCGCGCGGCTGTCGCGCCCGGTGCGCGGCGTGCTGAGCGGCGTGGTCGGCGGCGGCGT
>NZ_NKUH01000039.1:0-53546 GCF_009192895.1 Xanthomonas sp. LMG 12460
TCACCAAGGCTGCGCCCGACCCTCATCCGCCCCTGCGGGGCACCTTCTCCCGGAGGGAGAAGGGAGAAGCCGTAGCCCCTCTCCCATCGGGAGAGGGGTTGGGGTGAGGGTACGGCGCGCGTAGCGCCCGCGCCGCCATCTCCATGCAAGGACCCAGCGCGGCACGAAGACGGCGATCCGATCGATGCGAGTGCACTGTGCTTCCTGCTCATGTCTGCACGCATCGGCATGCCATCGGGCGTGGGCGAGGCGTGATGATTGGGGAGGAATGCACCACAAAACCTTGACCGCGCGCGCCTTTCTTTACTTTGTAAACAGGCCATTTCAACGCGTTGCCGACACATGCGCGTACATGTGTTCTCTACCTGCGATGCATGGCAATTGGTGTCACCGTGTAACGTCTTGATGTCGATGCGCTCGCACGCGGCCGCCGCGATGACGGAGGCAACCGCGCGTCCGCCGACACAGCACCACGCTTCGCCCGATCACCTTGGTGCCCTCCCATGCCGGACAGGCCACCGCCTCACATCTGCAACCGCGCCACGACGCACGCCACCGTGCCGCTGCATGACAACCGCAACGCCGATGACGCCAACCTGCAACGTCGCTGTCGCATCGTGTGCGCACTTCCTTTACGAATCCCCCTCGCGCATGCCTCTCCATTCCCTGCTGAGCACGGCGATCCTCGCCGCCCTGTTGTCGCCCTTCGCCGCCACTGCCGCAGAACCCACCGCCGATGGCGCCGCGGCCGACGTGCAGCAACTCGATGCGGTGTCGGTGATCGGCCAGGGCGAGACCCGCCAGGTGCAGCGCATCACCGCGCAGGACGTGGCGGTGCTGCCGCCGGGCACCAGCATCCAGAAGCTGCTCAACCGCATTCCCGGCGTCAACGTGCAGTCCAACGACGCCTTCGGCGCCAACGAGGAATCGCAGACCATCAGCCTGCGCGGCTTCAACGGCGTGCGCCTGGGCTACACCCTCGACGGCCTGCCGCTAGGCGACAACGCCTACGGCAACTACAACGGCCTGAACATCAGCCGCGCGCTGATCGCCGAGAACTTCGGCGGCGTGGAACTGGCATCGGGCATCGGCAGCCTGGGCACGGCCTCCACCAGCAACCTCGGCGGCACGGTGCAGTACTACTCCGACGACCCGTCCACCGAGGTCGGCGTGCGCCTGGCGCAGACCGTGGGCTCGGACAGCAACCGCCGTACCTACCTGCGTCTGGATACCGGTGAGCACAACGGCTTCTCCGCCTACCTGTCCGGCATCTACGCCGACGCCGACATGTGGGCACCGCCGGGCTCGCCGACCCACACCGCGCAGTTCAACGGCAAGGGCGTGTACCAGTTCGAAGGCGGCAAGATCACCGCCTTCGTCGACACCTCGCGCACCTCGCAGGCCGACTACGCCTACCTGTCCAAGAGCGGCCTGCACCGCGGCCTGGGCTGGGACTGGAACCTGTACGCGCCGGACTGGCAGCGCGCACTGGCCGCGGCGTATTGCGCGCCGGCCACGCGCAACCCCAGCCGCTGCGGCTACAGCGGCGGTGTGGACAACATCGACGACGCCTACTATCAGAGCCGCGCGCTGCGCAACGACGACCTGTACTACCTGGCCGGCGACTTCCAGCCGTCCGATGCGGTGAGCGTGCACACCCAGGTCTACCATCACGAGAACGCAGGCCAGGGCCACTGGTGGTCGCCGGGCCAGCCGTCCTACCCGGGCACGCCGCAGGCGCTGCCGATCTCGATCCGCAGCACCAACTACACCATCAACCGCACCGGCGGCATCGCCTCGCTGGGTTGGGACATCGGTCCGCACCACCTCGAAGCCGGCGTGTGGTACGAGCGCAACAAGCACCACGTGGAGCGCAACTTCTACTGGATCGACGGCCCGATCGACGACGACATCTTCCTGAGCAACCCGAACCGCCGGCTGTTCTCGCAGGACTACGTCATCACCACCAAGCAGGCCTACGTGCAGGGCACCTTCAAGCTGCTCGACGAGCGCCTGACCCTGGACATCGGCGCCAAGAGCCCGCACACCACCATGACCGCGCGCGAGACGCCGGGGATCGCGGTGGAGTCGCCGGTGGCCAACGGCGAACTGAAGGCCAGCAAGGCGCTGCTGCCGCAGGCCGGCCTGAGCTACCGCCTGGCCGAGGGCCAGGAAGTGTTCGCCTCCTACGCCGAGAACATCGCCGCGTTCCAGGGCGGCGGCGCCGGCGGCCCGCTGCTGGTGACGCAGGCTTCGTTCGATGCCAGCGTCGGCGCGCTGCAGCCGGAGAAGTCCAAGACCTTCGAAGCCGGCTACCGTCTGGTCCGCGACCAGTTCGAGGCCTCGCTGGTTGGCTACGACGTGACCTTCGACAACCGCCTGCTCTCGCTCAACCCGTGCCCGAGCATCCAGCAGGGCACCAGCCCGGCGTGCACCACGCGCTTCTTCAACGTCGGCTCGGTGAGCAGCCGCGGCGGCGAGCTGACCTTCATCTGGAAGCCGACCGCGCACCTGCAGTGGTACAACTCGGCCTCGATCAACCGCTCCACCTACGACGACAACTACGTGCAGAACGGCGCGGTCATCCCCACCGCCGGCAAGTACACCGTGGACACGCCCAAGCGCATGTTCGCCAGCGAACTCAGCTGGACCTGGAACGGTTGGAACGCCAATCTGCGCGGCAAGTACACCGGCCAGCGCTACTACACCTACACCAACGACCAGGGCTTCGGCGGCTACACCTCCTTCGATGCCGGCGCCGGCTACGATTTCGGGGCGGTGTCGTTCCTGCGGGACCTGAAGCTGTCGTTGAACGTCACCAACCTCACCGACAAGCGCTACGCCTCCAACCTCACCGCTTTCAGCAACAGCGACCCGAACGGCCGCTCGCTGGCCTTCCACGCCAGCGCGCCGCGGCAGGCGTTCCTGACCCTGGACGCGCGCTTCTGAGCGCGTCCATCCTGTCCGCCCGCCCTCGAACCGGAACGCATGCGATGATCCGATCCACCTCCTGGTTGTTGGGATGCGCGATGGCCGTGTTGGCGACCACCGCGGCGGCCGTCCCGGCCGCCGCCCCGGGCGAGAGCAAGCCGCTGGTGATCGGCCACCGCGGCGCCAGCGCGCTGCGCCCCGAACACACCCTGGCGTCCTACGCCAAGGCCATCGCCGACGGCGCCGACTTCATCGAACCGGACCTGGTCTCGACCAAGGACGGCGTGCTGGTGGCGCGCCACGAGAACGAGATCGGCGGCACCACCGACGTGGCCGCGCATCCGGAGTTCGCCGCGCGCAAGACCGTCAAGCAGATCGACGGGCAGCGCGTGGAAGGCTGGTTCACCGAAGATTTCACCCTGGCCGAGCTGAAGACCCTGCGCGCGCGCGAGCGCCTGCCGCAACTGCGCGGCACCGCCTTCGACGGGCAGTTCCAGGTGCCGACCATGGACGAGATCATCGACTTCACCGCGGCCGAGTCGGCCACGCGCGGGCGTCCGATCGGGCTGATTCCCGAGATCAAGCACGGCACCTACTTCCGCGGGCTCGGCCTGGCGATGGAAGACAAGCTGGTCGCCACGCTCGATGCGCATGCCTACACGCGCAAGGCGCCGGTGGTGATCCAGTCGTTCGAGATCGGCAACCTGGAATACCTGCACGGCAAGTTGGGCAGCACCCATCCGAACGTACGCCTGGTGCAGTTGCTGGGCGATCCCAAGGAGCGCCCAGGCGACCAGTTGCGCGACGGCCCGACCTACGCGCAGATGGGCAGCGCGCAGGGCCTGCGCGCGATCGCCAAGTATGCGCAGCTGGTCAGCCCCAACCTGCGCGCGATCGTGCCGGTGAGTGCCGACGGCGCCCTGGCTCCGCCCACCTCGTTCGTGGCCGATGCGCATGCGGCGGGCCTGCAGGTGATTCCGTACACCTTCCGGCCGGAAAACTATTTCCTGCCCAAGCAGTTGCAGGACGCGCGCGGCCCGGCTGCGGTGAATGCCGCCGGCAGCATGAAGGAAATGCGCGCGCTGATCGACGCCGGCATCGATGGCTTCTTCACCGACGATCCGGCGGTGGGCCGTGCGGCGGTGGATGGGACGCCGCTGCCGCGGTGAAGCCGGGAATGGGGAATGGGGAATCGCAACAGCGGTTCCCAGCGCGGAGTTCCATTTGTAGGAAAGGCTCCAGCCGCGATGGAGCCGGGATTGGGGAATAGGGAATGGGGAATCGCAAAAGCGGTTCCCAGCGCGGGGTTCCATTTGTAGGAGCGTGTCCGCACACGGGCATTGGTCATTGGGTGTCCGGGCCGCGATAATGCGCGCCCGCCGCCCCTGCCCCGATCGCCGTGCCGTCCGTTGCCGCTCCCTCGCCCACTTTCGCCGCGCTGACCCCCCGCGCGCTGCTGCTGTCCGTGCTGGCGATGGGCGCGGTGGTGTTGCTGTCGAACGTGCTGGTGCAGTTCCCGATCAACGACTGGTTGACCTGGGGCGCCTTCAGCTATCCGCTGGCGTTCCTGGTCAGCAACCTGATCAACCGCCGCTTCGGCCCGCGCGCGGCGCGGCGGGTGGCCTGGTGCGGGTTCGCACTGGCGGTGCTGCTGTCGATCTGGATCGCCACCCCGCGCATCGCCGCGGCCTCGTGCCTGGCCTTCATCGCCGCGCAGTTGCTGGATATCACCGTGTTCGACCGGCTGCGCCGCGGCCGCTGGTGGCGCGCGCCGATCGTCGCCACCACCTGCAGCGCGACGCTGGACACTACGATCTTCTGGTCGATCGCCTTCGCCGGCTCGGCGCTGCCGTGGCTGAGCTGGGCCGCCGGCGACCTGGCGGTGAAGCTGGGCATCGGCGTATGCCTGCTGGCGCCGTTCCGCGCGCTGCTGTGGCGGATGGCGCCGACGCGCTGACGGCTGCGCCGCGCTTTGCGCAAGCGCGGCTTCACAAGCGGCCACGGCAGACGTTGAACAGGCCATCGGCGGCGCACGTCCCGTGCGCCGCGCCTGCGACGAGACCACACCCATGCCGCACGATGTCACCCCCGCCCTCGCGCTGAGTGCGCTCAACGCCACCCTGGCGCAACTGCAGCCGGCCGGCACAGCGCTGGCCACGCTGACCAGTCCCGCCGTTTCCAACCCAGCGTGGTCGTGCAATACCTTCGCCCCGCTGATGCTGGAAATGGTGCTGCTGCGCCGCGACCGGCCCTTGCGCACCACGCCGTACCTGGCGGACGCGGCGTTGCCGACCTTCGGCGACGGCGACTTCGTCAACATCGTGCTGCTGGGCGATCCGTCGCAGTTGATCCACAACTTCAACATCCTGGTGGACGGCGAGCGGGTCTACCTGTTCCAGGCCTACCTCGAGCAGGTCGTGGACGTGGTGCGAGTGTTCGAGTCAGTGACCTTCCATGCGCTGTGGCACGACCTGTGCGCCGGTCGCGCCGGCCTGTGGAAGCGCGCCTACCAGGCGCTGTTCGGCGTGGATCCCGACCAGGTGGTGGACACTGATCCCGACGCGGTCTGGTTCCAGTCTCAATACGTCAGCGTGTAGCAATCGCGCCACCGCGGCGCGGAACGGCATGCCGACGCCGATCGCCGCGATCAAGGCGGCGTGTTTGCGGATGTAGCGCGGCAGCGTGCACAGGCTCCCCGGGGATTGCAGACAGCGCAGGCGACGCGTTTTCTGCCGCGATTCGGCAAACGCACGCTGCCAGAAACGCGTGTCGCCGCCGCCATCGCACGTGCATACCTGCGCCTGGCGTCAGGATGGCAGGCGCGCTAGCGCGCCGCGTCGCCGTCCGCTCGGCCATCGACGAACACCAGGTCCAGGGCGGCCGCGGCAGCGCGAATCGCCGCACGCGCCGCGGCGATCTCGACCGTGGGCGCGGTCAGGCGCGGACGCCGGTCCAGCGTGCAGGCCAGGCCGGCCTCGACCAGCGTGGCATGCGCGGCATGCAGGCTCGCCGCGATGGGCGGCGGCAACCAGCCGATGTGCGCCAGCGCATCGAGCAGCGCTGGCGTGTCGCGCGGCAACAACAGTGCCGGCTGCTGCGCGGCGCCGAGCAGCACGCCGGCCTGCACCAGGAATTCCAGGTCGACCAGGCCGCCGGCACCCTGCTTGAGGTCGAAGCGCGCGGCATCGCTGCGGTCGAGTTCGGCGCGCATGCGCGCACGCATCTTGCGCACTTCCTCGCGCAGGGACGCGGCCTCGCGCGGGCGCGCCAGGGTCTGCGCGCGCACCTGCTCGAACTGCTGCAGCAGCGGCGCATCGCCGGCCACGCCGCGCGCGCGCACCAAGGCCTGGTGCTCCCAGGTCCAGGCGCGCTCGCGCTGATACTCGCGGTAGCTGGCCAGCGACGACACCAGCGCGCCCTTTCCGCCGTCCGGGCGCAGGCGCACGTCGATGTCGTACAGGCGGCCGCCACCGGTGACCGCGCCGAGCAACGCGATCACCTTCTGCGCCAGCCGCGCGAACCAGCGCCCGCTCTCCAGCGGCCGCGGCCCGGCCGACGCTTCGACGCCCGGCGGATGGTCGTACAGGAACACCAGGTCCAGGTCCGAGCCGATGCCCAGTTCCAGACCACCGAGGCTGCCGTAACCGACGATGGCGAAACTGCCGCCAGGCACCTCGCCATGCGCGGCGACCAGATCGGCGCGGGCCAGGCGCAGCACGGTCACGACCACCGCCTCGGCCAGCTGCGCCAACTGGCGAGCGCTGTCGAGCGCGGGCTGGCGCCGGTCCAGCGTGGCCAGGGCGATGCGGAAACTCAGCGCCTGGCGCGCTTCGTTGAGGCCGCGCAAGGCCGCTTCCGGATCGTCGCCAGCGGTGGCGACCGCGGCATCGCACAGCCGCTGCATCGCCGCCTGGTCCGGCATCGCGCCGTCCACGCGGCTGTCGAGCAGTTCGTCCAGCAGCAGCGGATGCGCGGCCAGCCGTTCGGACAGGAAGGCGCTGCGCGCCAGCACGTCGACCAGCCGCGCCAGCGCGCTGGGTTGTTCGTCGAGCAGGGCCAGGTAGCTGGCCCGGCGCAGGATCGCCTGCAGCAGGCCGAGCACGCGGTGCAGGGCGGCATCGGCCTGCGCCGAGCGCGCCGCGGCATGCAGCAGCGCCGGCAGCACCCGGTCCAGGCGCGCACGCGCGGCATCGGAGAGCGTGCGCACGCCCAGCGACTGCACGAAGCCGCGCAAGGCCTGGTCGGCGCCGTCAGGGTCTGCGAAACCAGCCTCGCGCAGCACCTGCACCTGGCCAGCGTCGGGCAGGCCGCGCCAGTAGTCGGCCAGCGCATCCGGCGCCAGCACGCGCTCGCGCGGCGCCAGCAGTTCGGCGAACTCGGCGGCGACGCGGTCGCGCTGGAGTTGCAGCGCCGCGTGCAGCGCGGCCCAGTCGGCATGGCCAAGGCCGAAGGCGATGCGCGCGCGGTCCAGCGGATCCTCCGGCAGCGCATGGGTCTGCGCATCGCGCAGCATCTGCAGGCGGTTCTCCACCTGGCGCAGGACGCGATACGCCTGTGCCAGCGCCGCGCCGTCCTCGGCGGCGACCTGGCCGGCGGCGACCAGCGCGTGCAGCGCCGGCAACAGGCGGCGTTCGCGCAGTGCGGGTTCGCGGCCGCCGCGGATCAACTGCAGCGACTGCACCAGGAACTCGATCTCGCGGATGCCGCCGGCGCCGCGCTTGATGTCGTCCAGGCGGTCGTGGCGCGCCACTTCGGCGGTGATCGCCGCCTTCATCTCGCGCAGGCCGTCCAGCGCGGTGTAGTCGAGATAGCGCCGGTACACGAACGGGCGCAGCGCCTGCAGCCATTCCTCGCCGGCGGCGATGTCGCCGGCCACCGCGCGCGCCTTCAGCCAGGCATAACGCTCCCAGTCGCGGCCTTCGCGCTGGAAATACTGGTCCATGCCGGCGAACGACAGCGCCACCCGGCCGGCCGTGCCGAATGGGCGCAGGCGCAGATCCACGCGGTGCGCGAAGCCGTCGGCGGTGGTTTCGTCGAGCAGCCGCGCCAGGCGCTGGCCGAGCCGCGCGAAGTATTCCTCGGCGGCCAGCGCCCGCGCGCCGTCGGACTCGCCGCCCTGCGGATAGGCGTAGACCAGATCCACGTCGGAGGAGAAATTCAGTTCGCCGCCGCCGAGCTTGCCCAGGCCGAACACCACCAGCCGCTGCACGCTGCCGTCGGCGGCACGCACCACCCCGTGGCGCGCGGCGAACTCGCCCTCCAGCGCCTGCAGCGCCAGCGCCAGGCAGTCCTCGGCCAAGCGCGTGCTGCCGGCCAGGGTCGCATCGACCTCGTCCAGGCCCAGCACGTCGCGCCACACCAGCCGCGCCGAGGCGGCCGCGCGGTAGCGGCGCAACTGCGCCGGCCATGCGGCGGGCTGCGCCGGATCCAGCTGCGGCAGCGGCAACGGCGGCGGATCCGGCTGCGTCAGGTGCGCGAGCAAGGACGGCTGCCGGCACAGCGTGTCGAGCAGGAAATCGCTGGCCAGCAGCGCGCGCGCCAGCGCGTCCTCGAAACCGGGATGAGACGGCCACGGCTGCGCGGCGACGGCGTGGCGCAGGCGCGCCAGGCTGCGTTCGAGCGTGGGCTGCAGGACGTCGGGAACGGCGAAGGGAGCAGAAACCATCGGCCGATCATGGCATCCCGCGGCGACCGCGGACAGGACCGCGGCGTGGATGCAATCAAACGCGCGCCGTCGGACACGGCGAGCGCAAGGAAAGCGTCGTGATTGCAGCATCGGCCCCAGCCAGGGCGGAGCTGTCTGCGCTGCATACGAGGAACTTCATTCCGACGTGTCCGACGCTTGCTGGATCTCCCACCACCGCGCGTCGCGGCTGAAGCCGCTCCCACAGGTGAAGCACCCACATTCTCGGCAACCCCACGGTGCAGCAATGCACTGTGGGAGGGACTTCAGTCCCGACCCGACGGCCCATCCGGCGCCGAAAGGCCGTTCCACCGTCGCACGTTACGACGGAGGCCATTCCCGCACAGCTCCAAAATCCACGCAGAACGCAGCTTTTCAGCACTTTTCGCAACGTTTCGCAGACCTTGTCGCCAGCCCCGTCACGACGATGGTGTATCATGGCCGTCTCGACGGAGCCCCTGTGCGCCCTGCGCCGCCCGCTCCGTCCTTCGATCCTGCAGCGCCGTGGTGTTGACGCGGCCGTCCGGGATCGCCCCCGCAGACCAGTGCGGCGCCCGTAGCGCCCTGTCGTTCCGTCTTGCTTGCCTGACGCGTGCGGGCCGGGGGTCATCACCTCACCGTTCCAGGACAGGAGAAGACATGTCGGAGTTCCACGCCCATTTCGGATGGTTCAAGCGCCGCCGCCAGTTGCAGGTGGAAGAAGTCACCGTCGTCGACAAACCCATGCTCAAGCGGGCCGTCGGCGCGGCGGCGCTGGGCAATGCGATGGAGTGGTTCGACTTCGGCGTGTACGGCTACCTGGCCGTGACCCTGGGCCACGTGTTCTTCCCCAGCACCAACCCCACCGCGCAGCTGATCGCCACGTTCGCGACCTTCACCGTGGCGTTCCTGGTGCGCCCGCTGGGCGGGCTGGTGTTCGGCCCGCTGGGCGACCGCTACGGCCGGCAGAAGGTGCTGGCCGCGACCATGATCCTGATGGCGCTGGGCACGTTCTCGATCGGCCTGATCCCCTCCTACGCGCGCATCGGCATCTGGGCGCCGATCCTGTTGCTGGTGGCGCGGCTGGTGCAGGGATTTTCCACCGGCGGCGAATACGGCGGCGCGGCGACCTTCATCGCCGAGTACTCCACCGACCGCAACCGCGGCTTCATGAGCAGCTGGCTGGAGTTCGGCACGTTGGGCGGCTACATCGCCGGCGCCGCCACGGTGACCGCGCTGCACTTCACGCTGAGCGATGCGCAGCTGCACGACTGGGGCTGGCGCGTGCCGTTCCTGATCGCCGGCCCGCTGGGCCTGCTCGGCCTGTACATGCGCATGAAACTGGAGGAAACCCCGGCGTTCCAGGCCTATGCCGAAGAGGCGGAAAAGCGCGAGCACGATGCGCCGGGCCTGGGCGCGCTGTTCCGCGTCCACTGGCCGCAGTTGCTCAAGTGCGTGGGCCTGGTGCTGGTGTTCAACGTCACCGACTACATGCTGCTGACCTACATGCCCAGCTACCTCAGCGTCACCATGGGCTATGCCGAGAGCAAGGGCCTGCTGCTGATCATCATCGTGATGCTGGTGATGATGCCGCTCAACGTGCTCGGCGGGTCGTTCAGCGATCGCCTGGGCCGCAAGCCGATGGTGATCGGCGCCTGCATCGCGCTGCTGGTGCTGGCGGTGCCGTGCCTGCGGCTGGTCGGCACCGGCAACGACTGGCTGATCTTCCTCGGCCTGATGCTGCTGGGCGTGGCGCTGGTGTGCTTCACCAGCTCGATGCCGTCGACCTTGCCGGCGCTGTTCTACACCCCGGTGCGCTACAGCGCGCTGTCGATCGCCTTCAACGTGTCGGTGTCGCTGTTCGGCGGCACCACGCCGCTGGTCACTGCGTGGCTGGTCGAACGCACCGGCGATCCGCTGGTGCCGGCGTACTACCTGATGGGGGCGGCGGTGGTGGGCATCGCAACGATGGCCTTCGTGCGCGAAACCGCCGGCCTGCCTCTGCGCGGCTCGCCGCCGGCGGTGGCGAGCGAGGCCGAGGCGCATGCGCTGCTGCGCAGCGACGAACCGCTGACCGTGGATCCGACCCGGCCGGAACTGCCGGCGTCGCCGGAACCGCCGTCGCAGGCCATGCCGACCTGACGCACACGCAACCGGCGCCGCGCACCCCGCATCGACGACGGTTCGCGGCAGTCGAGGCGCAGCGGCGCCGCCGGCGGCGCATGTGCACGCGCCGCCGCGGACAATCCACGTCCCAGCGCCCGGGCTTCGGGCGCAGCACACGACGCTGCGCTTCCGTCATGGGCAACCGGCCGAGCGCCTTCGCCTCGGTCGCGCGTCCATCAGGCGACCTCTTTCGACACGGCAGACCGATGTTCGGCGCCACGCCTTCCGAACACGATCACGCTGCAGAGCGCGAGGATCCAGGCACTGATGCCGCCATACAACATCACCCATTGCATGCCTTGGATCATGGCTGCCGCCGCGACGTCGGGCGGAACCGTCGGCGTGGAGAGGCCCTGCCCCGCCGCGTGTGCGGTTCCGCCGGAAAGCCGCTCAGCCAGCCCCCGCAGCAACGTGACGTCGACCGTCGGCAGCGTCCGGCGGAGAAAGGACAACACGCCCTCTACCAGGATGAATCCCATGACCGCGATATTGATCGCAAGGCTGATCAGGCGCGCACTTGTGTCCATGCCGGAGGCCATGCCGGTACGCGCGACGCAGACCGACGCGGTGATGGTATTGGTCACCGGGGTGTTGACGATCCCCAACCCGGTACCGGCCAGCAGGCACCCTGGGAGCATCGTCAACCAACTGGCCCGCACCGTGCCGCTGCCCCACGCCATCAGCAAGAAGCCGGCTCCGATCGCAAACAGACCGGCAGGAATCACGGTATGCGCGCGGTAGCGCAGCGCCAGCCGCTCGCCCAACGGCGGCAGCACCAGGGTCGGCAAGGTGTAAGCCAGCAGCGAAAGTCCGGTGGCCACGTTGCCGTAGCCCAGCCCATGCTGGAACAGCAGCGGCAGATAGATCATGAGCGGCCAGAAGCTGAAGTTCATGCCCATCGAGCCCAACAGGGCGCCGGAAAAGTCGCGGATGCGGAACACCGAGAAGTCGAACATGGGCGCGTCGGCGCGGCGCTCCGCCACAACGAACGCGACGCAGCTGCCGCTGGCGATGATCAGACTCGCCAGCGACGAAACGCTGCCAAAGCCGGCTACCGGCCCTTGCGTGATGAACCACGCCAAGGCGAGCACCGCGACCGACAGCGAGACGATCCCGGCGACGTCCAAACGGCGCCGCTGCGGATCGCGCGACTCCTCGACACCGACAAGCGCCAGTCCCAGGGCGATCGCGGAAATGGGAACGTGCACAAGGAAAACCCATTCCCAACTCCACAACGCGACGATGCCGGCACCGATGATAGGGCCGAAACCCAGGCCGATGCCGAAGACGATCCCCCAGATCCCAAACGCCTTGGCACGGGCCGTCGCGTCTGCGAATTGCTGCGAGAGCACGGCGAACTGGCACACCAGCATGGCGCCCCCGGCCATCCCCTGAAGGAAGCGACCAGCGATCAGCAGCGCCGTGCTCCCTGCCAGGCCGCATACCAAGGAGGTCACGCCGAACAGGAACACGCAGATCAGGAAGATCCGCTTACGCCCGTAGCGGTCGGCCAGCGTGCCCGTCGCCATCAGCACGGTGGTGCAGGCGATGGTGTAGGCATTCATGATCCACTGCAGATCGCGGAAGCTGCCATGCAGCGCCGCTTCGAGGAGGGGAAGGATCACCGGCACGCTGGAGATCTCCAGACCGAACATCAGCGAAGCCAGGCAGGCGGCCGCCAGCGTGAGGGTGTTCCTGCGCGCGGAAGGAAGGTGCGTCATGGGCTTTTCCTAGAGGGACATCCGCCCGCGGCGCCGAGCGGACCGACCGGTGCACGGCGGGTCGATTCGGGCTTGGGAGCGGCTGACTTCCAGTCTGGGAGCACACAATGGATGATGGAAATGATTTAATTTTCTTGAATTAATTAAACAATGGACTGAATCGCATGGACTACGATCCGGATCTGTTACGCACCTTCGTTGCGGTGAACGAGACTGGCGGCTTCACGCGCGCAGGCGAACGGCTGCACCTCACCCAGTCGGCCATCAGCCATCACATTCGCAAACTGGAAGCGCAGGCCGGCACGGCACTGCTGAATCGCACAACCCGCCGGGTGAGCCTGACCGAAGACGGCGAAGACTTTCTTCGCCATGCGACGCATGTGCTGCAGGCGCATGACGCGCTCGCACGGCGTTTCCGGCGTTCTCCGGTGTCCGGCACGGTGCGTTTCGGTGCCCCCGAAAGCTACGTCGGCGATCGCCTTCCGCCGATGCTGGCGCGGTTCGCACGGATGTTTCCGGCGGTGCGGCTGGACGTGACGGTGGATACCTATGCCGCGCTGCACGAGCAGATCGTTGCGGGCTCCCTCGACCTGGCGGTGACACTCGCACTGGAGGACGACCCGACAACGCCCCTGCTGCGCCGGACCCGCTTCGTGTGGGCGGCCGCGCCAGCGTTCGCGCCGGCCGCGAATGCGCCAGTCCCGCTCGCTTTTGCGCCCAAGCCCTGCCTGCACCGGCAGGTGGGAACCGCTGCACTGGAGCGCGCCGATCTCGCCTGGCGAGTGGCATTCACCTCGCCAAGTCAGCAGGGACTGCGTGCCGCCGTGAAGGCCGGCCTGGCCATCACCGCCCTGCCCCAGGAAGATCTGGAAGCGGGAATGGTCGCCGTGGACGAGCGCTTTGGATTGCCGCCGTTGCCGCACGCCAGCTTCCGGCTGCTGTGGAGCGAGGCCAACCGAACGCCGGCAGCGGAGGCGCTAGCGCAACAACTGTCGCAATCACCCGAGGCACTTTCCGGCAGCGACGCGATGCCCGCCGACTGAAATAAAAAAGCCCGCTTGCAGCGAACTGCCAGCGGGCTTTGCTCCCTCCCCCACGTCGGGATGCAGGGCGATCTTGGGCGCTTTTTTTGGACATTGCACGCTGCACTGCAAAACGATACCGGGCAGTACATTCTGCGTGGGCGGGAATGGGGAGACGGGAATGGGGAATAGATAAAGCGGGGGATACGCGCGTTGCATGCTTTCGCATGCCGGCGTGGCGCGGCGCACAGCGCATCCACCCGCAGCCAGCGAAGCACGCCCAACGCGATCTCTGTCGCGCTAAGGCGATGCCGCCGGTGCCGGGGCCTCCGGCAGCCAGGCCGGCTGCTTGTCGTACCACTCGCGCGCGCCGAGCAGATGCCATTGCCGCTGTTCGCCGCGCAGCGCCACGCCCACGCCGAGCACGCCCCAGCGCGCATACAGATCGCCCTGCGTGCCGGCATCGCCGACGCGCAGGCGAGCGCGCAAGGCCACGCGTTCGTTTTCTGCAGCGACCCGATCCAGCCACAGTGCATCCTTGCGCCAGCGCAGTTGTCCGCTGGCCTGCAGTTGCCCGGCGTCGGCCAGCTTCAGCAACCACGCCGGCGCATCGCTGTGCTGCGCGAACACCGCCAGCACCGGGCCGGCGTCGCGCATCTGCATCTGCACCTGCGCATCGGCCTGCACCGGCGCCGCCGCAGCGATGCGGCCCTGCGGAATGCGCAGCGTCGCCCACCAGTCGCCCTGCCTGGGCTGGGTGCCGTAGCGCACGCCCTGCAGGCGCAGGGTGCTGCCGCTCAGATCGAAGCGCTTGTCCTGCAGCTCGGCGCGGCGCAGCCGCGCGTCCAGGTCGAGATCGCCGTCCAGTTCCAGCCCCGCGGTCTGCAGCCGCGCCCGGCGGCCGAGCACACGCACCGTGCCCTGGCCGACCTGGCCGGTCGCATCCAGCTGCAGATCGCCGCTGAGCCGGCCATCGCCGCCGAGCACACGCACCTGCGCCGCCGGCAGGTAGCGGTTGTAGGCGCGCAGGTCCGGCACGCGCGCATCGGCGAAGCGCAGCCGCGCCTGCAACGAGTCGCGCAAGGTGGCCAGCGCGCCGTCGCCCTGCAAGTCCAGTTGCAGGTTCTCGCCTTCGACGAAGCTGGCCTTGGGCGCGTCCAGCGGCGCCAGCGCGAAGCGGCGCATGCGCACGTCCAGTTGCGTGCGCGGCTGGTCGGCGCTGCCGACGATGCGCCCGGCCGCCTGCGCCTTGCCGCTCAGGCGCACGCGCATGATCTCCGCCACCGCCTGCACGTCGGGCACGTCGAGGCGGCTGCCCGGCTGCAACGCGCCCTGCCGCAGCTGCAGATCGGCAGAGACGTCGCCGCCGCCGTCGAGCTGGAACCACGGCTTGCGCACCAGCAGGTCGCTGATCCAGTTCAACGATTCGAAATGCCAGCGTCCCTGCACGCGGCCGGAGGTGCGCGGCAGCAGCGCCGCCGGGTCGGCGAACGGCAGCTGGCGCCCGGCGATGTGCAGATCGGCATCGAGCATGCTGCGCGGATCGACCTTGCCGGGCAAGCGCGCACGCGCGTGGATGTCCTCGCCCTCCACGTCCAGCAGCAGCGTCAGCACGCCGCGATCGGTGGCGCCGACGCCGGCATGCAGCGGCACCCGCCAGTTGAGCGTGCTGCCGGGCTGCAGCGCGCCGCGCAGCAGGTGCAGATCGGCCTGCACGTGGCCCAGGCCGGGTTCGGTGCTCAATTTGGTGGTGTCGCCGGCGGTGTCGATGCGCAGGGCCACGCTGCGCCCGTGCACGCGCAGCGCCAGGTCGGTGATGCCCAGCTTGCGCAATCCCGGCGCCTGCGCGCGGTAGTGGCGCGGGAACGAGAAGCGCGCGTCCAGCGTGGCCTGGTCGGCGATCTGGCGCTTGCCGTAGCGCACGCTGGCGTCCTCGAACACGATCTGCGAGCGGAACAGTTCCGAGGGGCCGCCACGCAACTGCTTGAGGAAGCCGACCGTGCCGTGGCCCTTGCCCTCGATCGCAAAATCGCCGAAGCGGGCGCGACGCAGCGTGCCGCTGTGGATCGCGTCGAAGCGGAGCGTCCAGCCCTGGTCGCTGGGCGGCGGTGGCGGGATCATCTCCTCGACGCGGTCCATCTCGCCGATCACGTTCACCGCTTCCATCCACGGCAGGCGCACTTCGCGGTTCAGCAGCGGCAGCAGCGCGATGCGCGCGCTGGCGCGGTCGGCACGCACCTGCCAGACGTTGCGCTGCACGTGGCCGCGCATGCGCACGTTCCAGGCGGTGATGAAGCCGGGCAGCACGGTGACGGCCGGCCCGGTGTGCATGCGGAACTTCTCCGGCTTGCGGTTAGTGGCCAGGTCGAACAGCGGCGTGTTGAGGAACACGTTGCCGGCCAGCAGATACAGCAAGTAGGCGATCAGCAGGCCGCGCAGGAGCAGGCGCCAGCCGCGCGGCAGACGCCGGTAGCGAGCATGGACGGCGGTCAGTGGGCGGGCGGAGAGCGGCACCGCCGCACTATCGCCGCGGTGCGGCGTGGAACGCGTGAAAGCGACGGTGGCGCATACCCGGCGTTGCGTGGCGGTGCACGCAGGGCCGCCAGGCCGCTCCATTGCACCGGCTGCATGCGCGCTGCGTCCTGCCATCGCAAACCAGACCCCACAAGGAGAGCGGAGAAACCAGCGCCCCTCTCCCACCGGGAGAGGGGTTGGGGTGAGGGTCCGGCGCGCGAAGCGCCGCACACATCGCACAGACCGTGGCGAACATCCTCATCGCTGCGTCCGTTGCGCCCGCATGCGCCGCCACGCGACAGGCGCAAAAAGTGGGGACGCGCCTCAACGCGGGCCTCGGCCCGATCCGCGATAATTGCCATCCCCTTCCCACGCCATGGTCGCCGCATGTCCGCCGAACGTATCCTCCATCCCCGCCTGCGCGAACGCATCGTCAGCGCCGAGGCCGCGGCGGCGTTGATCCAGCCCGGCGAGACGGTGGCGATGAGCGGCTTCACCGGCTCCGGCTATCCCAAGGCGGTGCCGATGGCGCTGGCGCAGCGTATCGAGGCGGCGCACCTGCAGGGGCAATCGTTCAAGATCCAGCTGATGACCGGCGCCTCCACCGCGCCGGAACTGGACGGCGCGCTGGCCAAGGCCGACGGCATCGCCCTGCGCATGCCGTTCCAGTCCGACCCGGACGCGCGCCAGCGCATCAACGCCGGCAGCCTGGACTACATCGACATCCACCTCAGCCACGTCGCCCAGCACGTGTGGTTCGGCTTCTACGGGCAGATCGACACCGCGGTGGTGGAAGTGGCCGGCATCCGCGAGGACGGCAGCCTGATTCCGTCGACCTCGGTCGGCAACAACAAGACCTGGCTGGACCTGGCGAAGAAGGTGATCGTCGAGGTCAACGACTGGCAGCCGGCCGGCATCGACGGCATGCACGACGTGTACTACGGCACGGCGTTGCCGCCGCATCGCAAGCCGATCCCGCTGCTGCATGCCGACGACCGCATCGGCGAGCCGTCGCTGCGCTGCGACCCGGACAAGATCGTGGCGGTGGTGCGCACCCACGGCCCCGACCGCAACAGCCCGTTCACGCCCGCCGATGCCACCAGCCAACGCATCGCCGAGCACCTGATCGCGTTCTTCCAGCACGAGGTCGGCAAGGGCCGGCTGCCGCCCAACCTGCTGCCGCTGCAGTCCGGCGTGGGCAACATTCCCAACGCGGTGCTGGCCGGCCTGGCCAGCAGCGGCTTCCGCGACCTCAGCGCCTTCACCGAAGTGATCCAGGACGGCATGCTCGACCTGTTGCGCAGCGGCGTATTGAAGGTCGCCTCGTGCACCGGCTTCGCGCTGAGCCCGGAGGCCAACGAGGAGTTCAAGCGCAATATCGACTTCTACCGCGAGCGCATCATCCTGCGCACGCAGGAGATCTCCAATCATCCGGAACTGGTGCGGCGGCTGGGCTGCATCGGCATGAACGGCATGATCGAGGCCGACCTGTACGGCAACGTCAATTCCACCCACGTGATGGGCAGCCGCATCATGAACGGCATCGGCGGCTCCGGCGACTTCGCCCGCAACGGCTTCCTGTCGATCTTCCTCAGCCCCAGCACGGCGAAGCACGGCAGCATCTCCTCGATCGTGCCGATGGTCAGCCACGTGGACCACACCGAGCACGACGTCTCGATCATCGTCACCGAGCACGGCCTGGCCGACCTGCGCGGCCTGCCGCCGCGGCAGCGCGCACAACAGTTGCTCGCGCACTGCGTGGACCCGAGCTACCGCGCGCAGTTGCAGGACTACTTCGACCGCGCCCTGCACGCCAGCTACGGCAAGCACACCCCGCACCTGCTGCCCGAGGCGCTGTCCTGGCACCAGCGCTGGCTGGATACAGGGACGATGCACGCGGGCGGCTGAGCGGCGGGTATGCTGCGCCGATGCTGACCACCCTGGCGGTTTCCTCCTATCGTTCCCTGCGCGAGCTGGTGCTGCCGCTGGCGGGGCTGACCCTGATCACCGGCGCCAACGGCAGCGGCAAGTCCAACGTCTACCGGGCGCTGCGCCTGCTCGCCGACACCGCCCAGGGCGGGGTGATCGCCGCACTGGCCCGCGAAGGCGGCTTGCCGTCGGCGCTGTGGGCCGGCCCGGAGACGCTGAGCCGCGCGGTCCGGCGCGGCGAGCATCCGGTCGAGGGCACGGTGCGGCAGCAGGCCGTCGGCCTGAAGCTGGGCTACGCCAGCGACGCTTTCGGCTATGCCATCGACCTGGGCCTGCCGGTGCCGTCGGCGTCGGCCTTCGGGCTGGATCCGCAGATCAAGCGCGAATGCATCTGGGCCGGCCCCTGGCTGCGCCAGTCCAACCTGCTGGTGGACCGCAACGGGCCGGCGGTGCGCCTGCGGACCCAGGACGACGGCTGGACCGATGCCGGTGCCGGCATCGCCAGTTTCGACAGCGTGCTGGCGCAGTTCTCCGATCCGCGCGCGGCACCGGAGATGCATGAGGTCCGCGAGAACATCCGTCGCTGGCGCTTCTACGACCACTTCCGCACCGATGCCGCGGCACCGGCACGCATGGCGCAGATCGGCACGCACACGCCGGTGCTGAGCAACGACGGCGCCGACCTCGCCGCGGCCCTGCAGACCATCCTGGAGATCGGCGATGCCGACGGCCTGCATGCGGCGGTGGACGATGCCTTCCCCGGCGCACGGTTGACGATCGAGGTACATGCCGGGCGCTTCGATTTGGCGATGCATCAGCATGGCCTGCTGCGGCCGCTGTCGGCAGCCGAACTGTCCGATGGCACCTTGCGCTACCTGCTGTGGATCGCCGCCCTGCTGAGCCCGCGCCCGCCGGAACTGCTGGTGCTCAACGAACCGGAAGCGAGCCTGCATCCGGACCTGCTGCCGGCGCTGGCGCGGCTGATCGGCAGCGCCGCGCGGCAGGCGCAGATCATCGTGGTCTCGCATGCCAGCCGGCTGATCGCGGCGCTGGAGCAGCAATCCGATTGCCTGCACCACCTGCTGATCAAGGAGCACGGCCAGACCGACGTCGCCGGCCTGCGCGCGCTCGATCGGCCAGCGTGGCATTGGCCCAGCCGCTGAGGCCGGGTGTGCATCGGGTGTGTCTGCTGCGTACAGCGGCATGCCCGATGGAGCGGTTGTCGCGTCGTTCGGGTTCGTCGCGTCGGGACTGAAGTCCCTCCCACAGTGCAGCCCTCTCGCATCCAGAATCTGCGCGAATGTGCGGCATCGTCGCGGGAGCGGCTGCAGCCGCGACGGGCGTTACGGGTCACGCCTCTCGCGGCTGAAGCCGCTCTACGACACCGCTGCGGATTCGGCGGTCGCTTGAAGGTTGTCGGCGTCAGATGCGGTCTCGGGCGCGGTCAGGAACGCCAGCTTGCGGCCGCGCGGCAACTGCTTGAGCACGTACTCGGCGCGCGAGGCGGCGGCGCGGTCGGGATAGGCGCGGCTGGCCAGCAGGCGCACCGGTGGGTTGGCGCGGGTGTACTTGGCACCGGCGCCGCGCAGGTGCGCCTGGAAGCGCGCCTGCAGGTCCGGGGTGATGCCGGCATAGTAGCTGCCGTTGCGGCATTCGAGCAGGTACAGGAACCAGGGCGAGTCGGCGGCCATATGCCCATTATCGACGCGGCGGCCGGTTTCGCCAGCCACAGCCTCCGCCCATGCGCTCATGCGACACGTCCATTGCCTGCTGGCCAGACCATGTCGCGCTTGCACTTGGCGCTCATGAAAAGGCGGTCGCCGCTACGTCCCGACGCTCGGCAATCCGCTCCGAAAGCGCGCCTCCAACGTCTGCTCCGCGCGTTCGTACTGAACAGGCGACAACACGCTTTAACGTACTGCGAACACCTTGCCAGCCGCTGCCACACACCGGCATACCGTGGTCACCGGATGGGCGGATAACGTCATCACCGGCACGCAGCCGTCGATACCGAAGCTCTCTCCCTTCGCATTCGGCGGCGCGTCCGGCCCCTCTTCCGGGCCTCCCCCGCCCCCACGCACGCAGCCGGTCAGGCTGCGTGCGTTTCTCCCAACAGCGCCCTCAGGCCGCCTGCGCCACGCGCGCCTGGCGTCGTGCGCGTACCGCCTGCGCCAGCCGCTCGAGCACCTGCGCCGAGGTATCCCAGTCGATGCAGCCGTCGGTGATGCTCTGGCCGTAGACCAGCGGCTGGCCGGCGACCAGGTCCTGGCGGCCGCCGCGCAGGTGGCTCTCGACCATGGCGCCGACGATGCGGGTCTGCCCGGCCTCGAGCTGGCGGGCGATGTCCTCGATTACCTTGGGCTGGTTGTCCGGGTTCTTGCCGCTGTTGGCGTGGCTGGCGTCGACCATCAGTCGCGCCGGCAGGCCGGCCTTCTCCAGCACCTGCGCCGCTGCGGCGACGCTGTCGGCGTCGTAGTTGGGCTGGGTGCCGCCGCGCAGGATCACGTGGCAGTCCGGGTTGCCGGCGGTGGCCGCCACCGCGGTCTGCCCGTCCTTGGTCACCGCCAGGAAATGATGCGGATGCGAGGCAGCGCCGACCGCATCGACCGCGATCTTGACGTCGCCGCTGGTGCCGTTCTTGAAGCCCACCGGGCACGACAGGCCGGACGCCATCTCGCGGTGCACCTGGCTCTCGGTGGTGCGCGCGCCGATCGCGCCCCAGGCCACCAGGTCGGCGATGTACTGCGGCGAGATGATGTCGAGGAACTCCACGCCGGCCGGCAGACCCAGGCGGTTGATGTCGCGCAGCAGGCCGCGCGCCAGGCGCAGGCCCTTGTTGATGTCGAAGCTGCCGTCGAGGTTGGGGTCGTTGATCAGGCCCTTCCAGCCGACCGTGGTGCGCGGCTTCTCGAAGTACACCCGCATCACGATCTCCAGCGCATCGCCGTAGGTCTCGCGCAGCGGGCGCAGGCGCTGCGCGTACTCCATCGCCGCGACCGGGTCGTGGATCGAGCAAGGACCGATCACCACCGCCAGGCGGTCGTCGCGGCCGTGCAGGATCTCGTGCAGCGCCGCGCGCGCGGCGGCGACGGTCTGCGAGGCCTCCTCGTCGCAGGGCAGCAGCGCCTGCAGCTGGGAGGGCGGGGTCAGCGGTTCGATCTTGCGGATGCGCAGATCGTCGGTGTGCGGGGCCATGTGCGTGTCTCGTCGGGGGGCTGGGTGGGGGCCAGATCCGGCGGCATGAAAAAAGCCGCCAGGTTCGCTGGCGGCTTTCGGGATTGCGGCTGAAGTGTCCTTCAGGGTGAACGCGATCCTTCCTCCGCCAGCGGCATCGGAAAACCGTAATACCAAAAGTAAAAGCTGCGGCAGGAAGCGTTCATGGGACGTAGTGATAGCACAGGGTTTGCGGCAGCGCCACAGTTGCATCAGCAACTTGTGGCGCCGGGAAAGGGGAACCGGGAATGGGGAATCGGAAAAGCGGTTCAACGCGGCGGTAGGGCCATGATGTCGCCGTCATCGCGTAGGAGCCTTTGACGCGTGGGTTCTTACGTGGCGCTGCGCGCTCCGTACCCTCACCCCAACCCCTCTCCCGCAGGGAGAGGGGCTAGAGCGCATCCCGAATCCCCACTCCCAAATCCCGGCCTCTCAGAAATCCAACACATATTCCATCGCCACCTCGCGGCCGATCGCGTCGTACAGGGTGGTGTTGTAGAACTGGTAGCCGTAGTAGCGCTCCTTGTTGTCGTAGCCGACGGTATCGAGCACGTTGTTGATGTACAGGTTGACCTTCATCTTCGGGGCGATGCGGTAGCCGGCGGTGAGGTTCCAGTACAGCGCCGGGCCGACGCGACCGAAGTAACGCGTGGTGCTCTCGCCGAAGTGGCGGTTGCCGCTGTCGGCGACGCGGCAGGCGTCGGAGGGGCTCGGCTGGTAGCCGTCGTCGAAGCGGGTGCAGGTACCCCAGTTCACCGCCTGGGTGGAGCCGAAGCGCTTGGCATAGAGAGTGAGATCCAGCGGACCGCCGTTCTCCCAGTGCACGCTGCCGCGCAGCTTGCTGCGGATCTTCTGGTCGCGCAGGTTCTTGTCGTCGTCGGTGCGATAGGTCTGCTCGTGGTAGCCGATCAGGTTGTTGTAATCCAGGGCGAAGCTGAAGTTGCCCCAGCGCGCGGTGTTGAGGCGGTACTTCAGCGAGGCATCGACGCCGGACACGTGCATCTGCGCGATGTTGATCGGCCCCTGCTCGATGCCGGTGACGCGGCCGGCGGCATCGCGCGCCACGCGCGAAAGGATGCGCGCGCAGTACTCGGCGCCGCCGGGATTGACCCACACGCCGCCGGCGGTGGTCAGGCCGGTGCGGCAGCCGGCTTCGGCGCTGAGCACCTCGTCGCGGTTGAGGTCCTTGATCATGTCCTGCAAGCGAATCCGGTAGTAGTCCGCGGTCAGCGACAGGCCCTCGGCGATGTCCCAGACGAAGCCGGCGGTGACCGAGCGGCCATGCTCCGATTCCAAATCCGGGGTGCCGCGGCGATTGACCTGCATGAGGTAGAACACGTCGCTGTTCTCGGCACTGCAGCCGCCGGTGAGGTAGTAGCCCTTCTGGATGCAGCGGTACTGGTCGATCACGGTCTGCTGGGTGGAGCTGGGTTCGCCGAGCACGTAGTGCATGTCCGGGGCGCGGAAACTGGTGGCGACGCTGCCGCGCAGCAGCAGCGTGCTCAGTGGCCGCCACTCCAGGCCGGCGCTCCAGGTGGTGTCGCGCTGGGTGCCGATCGCCGCGCCGAGGTCGCTGCCGTAGGCGCGATAGTCGCCGTAGCGGTCGTGGCGCGCCGCCAGGCTGGCGTTGAGCGTGGACAGCAGCGGCACGTCGAACTCGATGCCGCCGGAGTAGCGCAGGCGCTCGCCGCCGCCGTAGTCGACCACGTCCAGCGGATAGCAGGTGTTGGCGCAGGGATCGGGCGACAGCCGATAGCCCTGCTTGGCCACTTCGCCGACCGCGGCGAACTTGATCGGCCCGGCCCAGCCCTGCAGCAGCTCGCCGGTGATGTTGGCGCTGGCCTGGTTGACCCAGGAATCGGCGCGGTTGTGCGCCTTCACCGCCAGGTCGTTGTACTGCGCGCCGGACAGCGGCTGGTACCAGCGCGACTCGTCCAGATCGTAGATCGGCGTGCCGTCGGCGGTGCTGCCCAGTTGCGGGCCGAGAAAGTAGGCGGTGGCCTTCTGCGTATCCACGGTGCGCACGTATTCGTCGACGGTGTAGCGCGCGCGGCCCACCGCCAGTTCCCAGTCGAAGCGATCGGCGAGGCGGCCCTTGAGGCCGGCGCTCAGGTCCCAGGACAGTTCCCTGGTGGTGTTGGCCAGGTTCTTCCAGCCGCCGGATTCGAAGCGGGTGAGCTGGCGGATCGCGTACAGGTCGCGGTCGCTGCCGGTGTCGTGGAACGGGCCGAGGTAGACGTACGGTGGATCGTAGGTCCAGTAGCCCAGGCTCTTGGTCGTGGACAGCGTGCTCCAGGCCTGCACGCCGTTGTCGAAGTCGAAGGTGCCGTACAGATACGCCGAGCCGCTGTCGCCGCCGCTGGCGGCCAGCCAGTCGGCGTAGTCGTGGGCCATGCCGCAGTAACCGCCGAGGTTGCGCACGGTGTCGCTGTTGTAGTCGTAGCTCAGCCGCTGCGCGTCGACGAACTGGCCGCCGAAGCGCGCACAGGTGCCGCTGGGCGGCGCCAGGCGCGTGTTGTTGCCGGCGTCGACCAGGCTCAGGCCGGTGAATGGATTGAAGCCGTACTTGCGCGCCTGCGCGGTCCAGTTGCTGTAGGACTCGTCGTCCTGGTCGTCCATCTTCGGCCGCTCGCCGACCGAGAGCGGATCGCGCCGGGTCCACTGCAGCGCGTAGGTCAGGTTCCACTTGTCGCCGCTGCGCCCGCCGACCCAGGACAGGTCGACCACGTCGCGCCCGCCGGCGGTGGCGGTGCCGCCGCGCAGGCGCACCTGGTTGCCTTCGTAGCCTTGCTTGAGGATCACGTTGATCACGCCGGCGACCGCGTCCGAACCGTAGATGGCCGAGGCGCCGCCGGTGAGGATCTCGATGCGCTCCACCGCCGCGGAGGGGATATTGGCGTAGTTGGCGAAGTTGCTCTCGCCGGCGTAGGGCTGCGGGTAATCGGCGACGCGGTGGCCGTTGACCAGCAGCAGGGTGCGTCCGGGGCCAAGGTCGCGCAGGCTCACCGGCGAGGCATTGGGCGTGTGCGAGCCGTACTTGGTGTCGGCCTCGACGCTGCCCTGCTGGTTGAGCGTGCTGAGCACGTCGTAGACGGTGAGGAAACCTTCCTGCTGGATCTGCTGCGCGCTGATCGTCAGCACCGGCTCGGCGCCCTCCACCTCCGAGCGTTTGATCCGCGAGCCGGTGACCACGACCTGGCCCAGGTCGGTGGTGGCGGCGGCCTTGGGCGCGGCGGTGTCGGCGTCCTGCGCGCGCGCGTCGCTGGCGCCGTACAGCGCCAGCACGATACCGAACGCGAGGGTGGTGGATGAGCGAAGTGGCATGCGGTGTCCCCGGCAGCGGATGGAAGCAGCGCCGTGCGAACACGACCTGCGGCGCCCTCTTCGCTGCGCCGCGCCCACGACCGTGCTGCGCATGCCGCAGGCACGCGCCACCCTGCGCCGGCCGCGGCGCACAGAAGAAGACGAACATGCGGGCGTGCAGATCCCCTGCGCCCGTGAGTTTCTAACCTGCATGGCGCTGACAACACTGTCAACACGCTGCCATGCATCGCTCGTAGACGTTTTTTGGTTGTGCGCGATTCGTTGCAATGCACGCGGATTCCCGCCGCATCGTCGCAGCGGGACCGCGTGTGGCGCCGCTCAGCTGGACGGCAGCGCCAGCGCCGCCTGGCGGCCGCTGGCGAACGGACCATGCACCGCCAGCACCGTGTCCGACTCGTCGCTGTTGTCGGTGACCACGATGCGGTACTGCGCGCCGCCCGGCTCGACCCGTATCACGACGTGGCCATTGGTGCTGGTCATCTCGCGGATACGCTTGTTGGCGACCACGTTCTCCGGCTTCATCGCAGTGGCGTAGATGTCGCGCGGGCCCGGGTACAACCGCTCGCTGAGCATGTTCTCCAGCGGCGACACCGACGGATGCGCCGAGTCGTTGGTGAGGATGACGAACGCGCGCGCACGCAGCGCGCGCACGCAGGCCGGGCCCATCGCATCCGCATACGCATGATGGTTGGCCACCGCCACGTCGACCGCGCCGACCATCTGCGCCACCGGAGTTTCCACGTCGCGCCAAGGATCGTCGCCGTAGTAGTTGATGCTGTTGGAGAGGTCGCCGCCGCTGTAGTAGGTGAAGGCGCCGTAGTGCAGGCGCAGCGCGGCCGAGCACTGGTTCTCGGTCGGCACGGCGCCTGGCGGGAACAGTGCGCGCGTGCGTTCGCCATCGCCGGTCCACAGCTCACCGTTGACCACCAGGTTGCGGATGGCGAAGTCCGGATACGCGGCGGCATCGCGACGCAACCGCAACTGGTCGGCGGCGCCGGCACGGAAGCGTTCTACCCGTGCGCCAATCGCGCGCTGCTGCTCGATGAAGGCGCGATAGTTGCGCTGGTTGGGATCGTCCAGCGCTTGTGGATACGCATAGTCCGGATAGCCGCGATCCAGATAGCGACGGATCGGCAGCCACTGCGCCACGTCGATCACGCCGGTCAAGGCGTAGTGCCCGCCCGGCGCCAGCGGCGTGTCCGGCAGGCATTCGCCCATGTGGTCGCGGTGGAAGTGGGTGAGCACGAAGTCGTCGAGTTCGTGGCGGCCGGCCTGCGCCAGATGGCGGTGGGCATAGCGGCCGACCCACTCGCCCGGGCGGCGGCTGGCGTTGGGCAACTCGTCGATCAGGTACTTGTCCAGGCCGTCGATGGCGCCGGCGTCGATCATCATCGCGGTGCCGTCGGGGCACACGATCAGGGTCGCGTTGCCGCGGCCGGTGCCGATGTGGTGGATGTCGAGCATGCCCGGGGTCCAGCCGCCGAGCGGTTCGCGGATGCGATCGACGGATGCGGCAGGGGCGGCCGCGGCGCGCTGCGCCCACCCCGGCAGTGGCAACATGCCGGCGGCGAGCGCCGTGCCGAGGCCACCGAGGAAGCGGCGGCGCGTAAGGTGCGAAGAAGGCATCGAAGGGTCCTGGCAGATCAAGGAAAGCGGCAGGCGTGACGTCGCCGCGCGCTGGCGGCGACGCACGCATGGCGCAGGGCGTGGTTCACCAGGCCCATTGCAGCGAGGCGACGTAGCTGCGGCCGAAGATCGGCCGACCCACGGTCGCGTCCGCTTGCACCAGGTCGCCGGACACGCCGGGCGCGCGCGCATTGCCTTCGGTGAGACCATGCGCATCGGTGACGTTGGTGCACAGCAGTTGCGCACTGAGGTTGGCGTCGAGCTGCAGATGCAGGCCCAGGTCCAGCGTGCGATAGGCCGGCAGCACGCTAGCGTTGGTGAAGTCCTGGAAGCGTCGACCGATGCCGAACCAGGTAGCGTAGGCGCGCGCTTCCACCTCGCCGACCTGGAAGCGGTAGCTCGGCTGCAGCGACCAGCTGTACTTGGGCACGCGCGGGATCTCGTTGTCGACCAGGGAAGCGCCGGACAGCCCGCTGAATGTGTCGGCGCCGCTGATGCGCGGGTCCTGCAGCGTCACCGAACCGGTCAACTCGACGCCGTCCAGCGGCCGCCACGTACCCTCGAATTCCACGCCCTTGGTGCGCGTGTCGATCAGCAGCGGCACGTTGACCAGCAGGCCACTGGCATTGGCGACGTAGGTGCTGGAATTGAGCGACTTGAAGTCGCTGTAGAAGCCGATCAACACCAGCTCCAGCGGCCGCGAGGCGTACTTCACCCCGAGTTCGGCCTGGCGGATCGGCGTCACCGGCGTGGCGCGGCCGTCGGGCATGCGTCCACCGATGCCGGCGACCACGTTGCCCCATTGCTCGCTCAGCCGCGGGAAGCTGAAGCTCTCGGTGTAGCGGGCGAAGGCATTGACCGGGTCGGCGATCTTGTAGGAGGCGCCGAGCGTCCACGAGGTGCCGGCCATGTCCTTGCTGTAGGGCACGCTGCCGACCAGGCCGGTGACCGTGCGCGCGGCCAGCGGGCCGCTGCCGGCGATGGTCTGGGTGCCGATCACACCGCGGTTGCCTTCCTCGCGCCGCCACACCCGGCGGATGCCGGCGTCCACCTGCCAGGCGTCGTCCAGCTTCCAGGTATCGGCCGCGTACAGCGCGGTGGCGGTGCCGTGGCTTTCGCCGATCAGGTCGCCGCTGCCGTACGCGGTGAAGCCGTTCTCGGTCAGGCTGCCCAGCACCTGCCCGGCGGCGTTTAGCGCCTGGATGTCCAGCGCGTCGGGATTGCTCTTCACGTCGGTCAGCAGTGCGTTGCCGAGTTGCGCCTGGCGCAGCGTGAAGCGGCTGACGCTCAGGCCCATGGTGATGTCGTGGCTGCCGCCGCCGGCCAGATCGAACAGCCGGCCCAGGCGCAGGTCGTTGACGAGGTCGCTGTAGTGGGTCTGCGTGCTGGACCAGGTGTTGATCATCGCCAGGCCGGCGGTGGAGGCCGGATCGAACGGCGTGTTGCTGCCGGCCAGCACGTAGCGCAGCGACGCAGTGCCCGGGAAGGCCGCGCGCGCCGCGCCCAGCCGCGAGGCGAGCAGCGCCGCCGCATCGGTCGGCGCGCCGTTGAACAGCGCATTGAAACCGACGTCGCCGTTGACGTAGCGCGCCCTGTCGCTGAGTCGCCAGCCGTTGGCGAATTCGGTGTCGCCGCCGATGGTCAGGGTGCGCGTGACCGGATGCACGCCATCTGCCAGGTCGCGCGTCTCCACGCCGTTGCCGCCAGCGCCGTCGAGGGTGCGGAAGGCGACGTGGCGGAAGCTGGCGCTGTTGAGCGTGCCGGTGCCCGGATCGATCAGCGCGCTCAGCGACTGGCCATTGCGGGGGTCGGCAAGCGGGATCGCGCTGTAGAACACGCCGCGGTCGTTGAGATACTTGAAGTCGGCGAAGATCTTGCCGAAATCGAACTTGTAGGTGCCGCCGACCTTGAACTGCCCGCCCTGGTTGCCGTTGCCGAAGCCCGGATCGCGCAGGCCGTCGCCCTGTCGGTAGAAGCCGCTGACCGCGTACTGCAGCGCGTCGTTGCCCTTGACCGGACCGGAGGCCACGCCGTCGATGCGGGCCAGCGCATCGGCGCCGCCGGTCAGCTTGACCGCGCCGCTGGGCGTGTCGGTGCCGTGGTTGGTGATGAAATTGAGCACGCCGCCGGATGCATTGTTGCTGTAGATCGGCGCGGTACCGCCCCGCACCACTTCGGCATCGGTGGTGCCCAGGTCGAGTCGGTAGACCTCGTCGATCTGCAGTTGCCGCTCGTAGTTGGATTCGAACAGCGGCAGGCCGTCCTCGAGCACGTCGAGCAGACGGAAGCCGGACCATGGCAGGCCGCGGATCACCACGTTCTCGCCACCGGCCTCGCCGCCGGAATTCTCCACGGTCACGCCCGGCACCGAGCGCAGCAGGTCGACCACGCTGCGCGGCGCCTGCCGCGCGATCGCCTCGGCGCCGACCGTGGACACCGCGTACGGCGCCAGGAACTTCGGCTGCTGGGTGGCGGTGCCGGTGACCACCACCCGGTCCAGGTCGATCGCATCGGCGGCGGCGGGCGCGGGTGCGGCGACGCTGGCCGAGGGCATCGCGGTGGCCTGTACGATCACCGTGTCGCCGTCCAGGCGGAAGCCCAGGTCGGTGCCGCGCAGCAGGCCGCTGAGCGCCTGCCGCGGGTCGCCGGCGACGCTGCCGCCGGGGCTGCGCTTGTCGCGCAGCAGCGCCGGATCGGCGATCACCTGCAGGCCGGTGGCGCGCGAGAACGCGGCGAGGGTGGCGCCGAGGTCGCCGGGCGGCAGGGTCGCGGCGGCCGGCGTCGCGGCGGCGGCCGACGGTGCGATGGCGGGCAGCGCCACCAGCGCCGCCAGGGCAGCGGCCAGCGCGGTGGCGCGCGGAGAACGGAGGGCACAACGGAAGGAGCGGCGGGGCGGCATGAGCAAGGTCGTCGTCGGGTCGCCAACGTGGCGTGGCAAAGGACAAAGACGCCGCGACGCGCCGATCCCGACAGGGAATTGCATGAATTTTTTGTGACGCGTCGCAGCACCGCACGGTCGCGTGGCCGGCGAACCGGCCGCGAGGACAGGCGCCGCGCGCCGTCGCGTGCAGCATCGCGTTGCCCTGCCGACGCCGGCGCCGGCAGCCAGACCCCGCACGTCGCGCCTGCCCGCGCGCGCGACGCCGCGACGGCAACGGCAACGGCAACGGCAACTACTGTGGCGTGGCGGCGCGTTCCACGCGGATGCCGTCGGCGCGCCGCTGCAGCTGCAGCGGATACAGCTGCGCCAGATGCATGAGGGTCTGCTCCGGCCGGTCCAGGCGGAAACGCCCGGACACCTGCAGCGCACCCAGCGCGGGATCGGCGAGCACGATCGGCTGCGGCGAGCGCCTGTTGAGCCGCTCGATCAGCCGCGCCAGCGGAATGCCGGCGGTCTGCAGCCAGCCCTCACGCCAGTCGCCGGCCTGCGGATCGAACCGCGTCAACGCGCCCAGGCCGGTGCCGGCCGTGTCGATGCGCATGCCGGCCGCCAGCACCTGGTGCGCGGCGCCGTTGTCGATCTCCACCCGCCCCGAATACACCGACAGCTCGCTGGTGGCGCCATCGCGCGCCAGGTTGAAGACGGTGCCCAGCACCTGCACCCGCGCCGGGCCCAGATTCACCTGGAACGGGCGCTGCGGATCGTGGGCGACGTCGAAGAACACCTCGCCGCGCTCCAGCGCCACCTCGCGCCGCTGCGCGCGCAGTTGCACCCGGACCCGGCTGGCACCGTTGAGGGTGAGCACGCTGCCATCGTCCAGGCGCAGCACCCGGGTCTGTCCGGGCGCGGTCGTGGCCACGATCGACGCCGGATCCGGGTGCAGCCGCGGCCACAACAGCACCGCCAGCAGCGCCAGGCCGGCCGCCCATGCCGCCAGCGGCCGCCAGCCGCGACGGCGCGGATGCTGTGCCGCGGGCACCGCCGCAGCGCCGGCAGACGCTGCCACCGCGCGTGAAGCGGGCACGCGGGCGGCGGCCGGCGCAACGGTGGCCACGGCCGGCGCGTCCGCCGGCGCGGCGTAGGCGGCAAGCGCCTCCAGCAGCGCCGCATCGTGGGCCAGCGCCCACAGCGCATCGAAGGCGGCGCGGTGCGCCGGATCGGCCGCCAGCCACTCGGCCAGGCCCGCTGGATCGCCGCCCGCCGTGGCCATGGCGCGCGCGACCCAGTCAGCCGCGGCATCCTGCACCGCGTCATCGGCGGCGGCGTTGCCCTGCCTCATGCCGCATCCTCCGGGCCACGCCGACCCGCCGCGGGCGGCGGCACCGCGTCGCCACGCGCCACCGTCTCCTGCAGCCAGCGCAGGCCGCGGCTGACATGCTTCTCCACCGCCGCCTCGCTCAGGCCCAGCGCCTCGCCGATCTCGCGATAGCTCTGCCCGCGCAGGCGGCTGCGCACGAACACCTCGCGGCGCAGCGGCGGCATGCCCTGCAGCGCGCGGGCGAAGGTCTCCACGCGTTGCCGCTGCATCGCCGCCTCCTCCACGCCCGGCGCCGGGCTGGGCACTTCGTCGTCGATGGGCTCGGTGCGCTGGCGCTGGCGCCGGCGCAGGTGGTCGTGCAGCAGGTTCAGGGCGATCGCCCTGGCCAGCGCGGCCAGGTCGGTCACCGCGTGGTCGCGTGCGTACACGACCACGCGCAGGAAGGTCTCCTGCACCAGGTCCTCGGCCAGCGACCAGTCGCCGGTGCGGCGGAACAGGAAGCGCTGCAACGCCGGCCGGTGCTGGTCCAGCCGATGCGGATCGAGTTGGCAGACCGGGGCGACCATGACCGCTCGCAGAGGCTGGGCGAGCGCAGCTTATAGCGCATCGGCATGCCACCGCGATGACCGGCATGCGGTGCGGCCGCCGCCGGCGCGCGCGTAAAACGCGCACCAAAAAAAAAAAGAGCCCCGCATCGCTGCGGGGCTCCTTTCGACTGCGTGGAACAGGTCGGCCGAGGCCGGCTGGATCAGAAATCCATGCCGCCCATGCCGCCCATGCCGCCGCCCATGCCGCCCGGAGCGGCCGGCTCTTCCTTCTTCGGGGCCTCGGCCACCATCGCTTCGGTGGTGATCATCAGGCCGGCGATCGAGGCGGCGTTCTGCAGCGCCGAACGGGTCACCTTGGTCGGATCCAGGATGCCGAACTCGACCATGTCGCCGAACTCGCCGTTGGCGGCGTTGTAGCCGAAGTTGCCGCTGCCTTCCTTGACCTTGTTGAGGATCACGGACGGCTCTTCGCCGGCGTTGGTGACGATCTCGCGCAGCGGCGCTTCCATCGCGCGCAGCGCGATCTGGATGCCGTGGGTCTGATCTTCATTGGCGCCCTTCAGCTCGCCGATCGCGCTCAGCGCGCGCACCAGCGCCACGCCGCCGCCCGGGACCACGCCTTCTTCCACCGCCGCACGGGTCGCGTGCAGGGCGTCTTCGACGCGCGCCTTCTTTTCCTTCATCTCGATCTCGGTGGAGGCACCGACCTTGATCACCGCCACGCCGCCGGCCAGCTTGGCCACGCGCTCCTGCAGCTTCTCGCGGTCGTAGTCCGACGAGGTCTCCTCGATCTGCGCCTTGATCTGCTTGATGCGCGACTCGATCGCCGAGGTGTCGCCGGCGCCGTCGATGATGGTGGTGTTCTCCTTGGAGACCTGCACCTTCTTGGCGCGGCCCAGGTCCTTGATGGTCGCCTTCTCCAGCGCCAGGCCCACTTCCTCGGAGATCACGGTGCCGCCGGTCAGCACGGCCATGTCTTCCAGCATCGCCTTGCGACGGTCGCCGAAGCCCGGGGCCTTGACCGCCACGACCTTGACGATGCCGCGGATGGTGTTGACCACCAGGGTCGCCAGCGCCTCGCCTTCCACTTCCTCGGCGACGATCAGCAGCGGCTTGCCGGCCTTGGCCACGCCTTCCAGCACCGGCAGCAGGTCACGCACGTTGGAGATCTTCTTGTCGTGCAGCAGCACGAACGGGTCGTCCAGGTCGGCCTGCTGGCTCTGCTGGTTGTTGATGAAGTACGGCGACAGGTAGCCGCGGTCGAACTGCATGCCCTCGACCACGTCCAGCTCGTTCTCCAGGCCCGAGCCTTCCTCGACCGTGATCACGCCTTCCTTGCCGACCTTCTTCATCGCGTCGGCGATGATGTTGCCGATCGACTCGTCGGAGTTGGCGGAGATGGTGCCGACCTGGGCGATGGCCTTGTCGTCGGCGGTGGGCTTGCTGATCTTCTTCAGCTCGGCCACGGCGGCCACGACGGCCTTGTCGATGCCGCGCTTGAGGTCCATCGGGTTCATGCCGGCGGCGACCGCCTTGGAACCTTCGCGGATCAGCGCCTGCGCCAGCACGGTGGCGGTGGTGGTGCCGTCGCCGGCATTGTCGGAGGTCTTGGAGGCGACTTCCTTCACCATCTGCGCGCCCATGTTCTCGAACTTGTCGGCCAGTTCGATTTCCTTGGCGACGGAGACGCCGTCCTTGGTGATGGTCGGGGCGCCGAAGCTCTTCTCGAGCACGACGTTGCGGCCCTTCGGGCCCAGGGTGGCCTTGACGGCATTGGCGAGGATGTTGACGCCGCGCACCATGCGCGAACGGGCGTCTTCACCGAAACGGATATCTTTGGCAGCCATGTTGAGTTACCTCGGGAATAGGGAATGGAGAACAGGGAATAGGCAGATCAAGAGCGGGCGGTCGGGACGGGACGGAAATCGCGGGCGACGAAGGCGCCTGACCGATTCCCGATTCACCATTCCCGATTCCCGCGATCGGCGGCGCTCTTAGCCGACGATCGCCAGAACGTCGTCTTCGCGCAGCACCTTGTACTCGACGCCTTCGGCCTTGTAGCTGGAACCGGCGTACTGGCCGTAGATGACCTTGTCGCCGACCTTCAGCGCCGGGGCGCGCACGCTGCCGTTGTCCAGCGGCTTGCCGGCGCCGACGGCCACGACTTCACCCTTGGTGGACTTTTCCTTGGCCGAATCCGGGATCACGATGCCGCCGGCGGAGATTTCGTCGGCTTCGATCGGCTTGACTACGACGCGGTCGTGAAGCGGCTTGATGCTCATTGAGTGAGACCTCTTAAGTGATTGATTGGTCTAGGAAATGCCGGCGATGTTAGCACTCGCCCATGACGACTGCCAGCAACGCTCGCGAAAAAACCCGGTAGCGCCGGGATGCGCCTGATGTAGTGCCGCGGCCAGGGCTTTCAAGGGCGGGAGGCAAAAAATTTTTGCCAGGAACGTGCATTCGGTGGCAAGCAGTGACCGAATCCCGTCACAGTGTCACAGAGGCAGGCTAGGCTGAGCGCGGACCCAGGGGGGGATCCGTCACCAAAAGGAGTTGTCGATGAAGCCATCCGCCGTTGCGCTGCCGCTGGCCTGCCTGCTCGCCCTTGCCGGGCCGGCCCAGGCCGCCGTATTCATCAATGAATTGCATTACGACGATGCCACCGCCGCCGGCGACACCGGCGAAGGCGTGGAGATCGTCGCCACCGCCGGGGAGAGCCTGAGCGGCTACCGCGTCTACCTGTACAACGGCAGCAACCCGGGGTCGGCCACCGTCTACGCCAACAGCGCGGTGCCGGCCGGCAACCTGGTCAGCTGCGGCGGGCAGGTGCGCATCGCCACCGTCAGCTACGCCAGCAACGGCATCCAGAACGGGCCCAACGACGGCCTGGCGCTGGTCGACGGCAACGGCAAGGTGGTGCAGTTCCTCAGCTACGAGGGCGCCATCACCGGCGGCGGCGGCCCCGCCGCGGGCATGACCAGCCAGAACCTGCCGGTCAGCGAGAGCAACAGCACCCCGGCCGGCACCTCGCTGCAGCTGCGCGGCAACGGCAGCGCCGCGGCCGACTTCAGCTGGAGCGACAGCGCCACCAGCACCTTCGGCGCCTGCAACAACGGCCAGACCTTCGCCGGCGGCGGCGGCGGCAACGCCGCGCCGACCGTGACCGCCACCACCCCGACCCAGGGCGCCACCGACTTCCCCGCCGCCGGCGACCTGGCGGTGACCTTCAGCGAGACGGTGAGCCTGGCCAGCGGCGCGTTCGGCCTGAGCTGCCAGCAGTCCGGCAGCGTGGCGCTGACCTATCCCAGCAGCGGCACCCAGTTCGCGCTGTCCACCAACACCGCGCTGAAGGCCGGCGAGAGCTGCACCCTGAGCATCGTCGCCGCACGCGTGAGCGATGCCGACGGCGCGCATCCGGCGCAGGATCGCAGCGTCGCCTTCAACGTCGCCAGCGGTTCGGGCGGCGGCGGCAATGGCGCCGGCACCTACTATTCGCGGGTCAACACCTCCAGCCCCAGCCAGTTGCGCTGCTCGCTGCACGAGACGATCAAGGGCCACACCGTCTATCCGTACAGCAGCAGCTCCGGCACCGATACCTGGGCCATCCTGGAGATCGCCGACGAGGATCCGAACAACGGCCAGCGCGTGCTCGACGCCTACCGCAACCGCAGCTATGCCAAGGGCACCGACCGTGCCGGCAGCGGCAGCGGCCTGAAGTACAACCGCGAGCACAGCTGGCCGAACTCGCTGGGCTTCGGCACCGCCACCGGCAACAAGGGCCTGCCCTACGCGCCGTACACCGACACCCACATGCTGTACCTGACCGACGCCACCTGGAACGCCGACCGCGGCAACAAGCCCTACGCCAAGTGCGACAGCAACTGCGGCGAGCGCGCCACCGAGGCCAACGCCGGCTTCGGCGGCGGCAGCGGCCGCTACCCGGGCAATTCCAACTGGGTGCGCACCCCGGACGGCAACAGCGGCACCTTCGAGGTGTGGGACCACCGCAAGGGCGACATGGCGCGTGCGGTGATGTACATGGCGATCCGCTATGAGGGTGGCGTGGATGCCAAGACCGGGCAGTCCGAGCCGGACCTGGAGCTGACCGACGACCGCAGCAAGATCGTCAAGACCTCGTCCTCGCCGGCCTACATGGGCCTGCTGTCGACCCTGATCGCGTGGAGCCAGCAGGATCCGCCGGACGACGCCGAGCGCGCCCGCAACGAGGTGATCTACAGCTTCCAGGGCAACCGCAACCCGTTCATCGACCACCCGGAGTGGGCGACCTCGTCGCTGTTCACCTCGGCCAAGCCGGCCAGCTGCCAGTTGCTCAACTGAGCCGTGGTGCCTCGCCCGCTGCATTTGGAGCGGGCGGGGATGATCAGCCATTCGGCTGCTGAAAAACCCGGGATTCGGGATTGGGGATTCAGAGCGGCGCCGGCTTTCCCCGCGGGCGCCGCCAAAGCGCGGCCGGCATCCCTATACTGTCGGCCGCATGTCCGCGCCCGCCCTCCGCTTGCTGCTCAGCACCTGCCCCGATCCGGCCAGCGCCGCGCGGGTCGCCCAGGCGCTGGTCGACGAACGCCTGGCCGCCTGCGTCAGCCGCCTGCCCGGCGTGCAGTCCACCTATCGCTGGCAAGGCGAGGTGGAACAGGGCGAGGAGGTGCTGCTGCTGATCAAGACCGCCGCCGACCGCCTGCCCGCGTTGCGGCAGCGGCTGTGCGCGTTGCACCCCTACGAGGTCCCCGAACTGGTCGAACTCGAGGTCGCCGGCGGCCTGCCGGCCTACCTGCAGTGGGTGCATGCCGAAACCCGTGAGGAACCGTAAGCCGATGACCCTGCTGCACCGCCTCGCCGCCCTGTGCCTGCTGGCCGTGGCCGCCTTTCCCGCCCTGGCGATCAGCGAAAAGGACCTGCTGCCGGTGGACCAGGCCTTCGCGCTGAGCGCACAGGCACCCGAACGCGGCCGCATCGCGCTGCACTGGGACATCGCCAAGGGCTACTACCTGTATCGGCACCGCATCGCGGTGAAGGTGATGGGCGGCTTCAAGCCCAACCCGACCCTGCAGTTGCCGGCCGGCCACAAGAAGACCGACCCGTACTTCGGCGAGGTGGAGACCTACCGCGACGAACTGAACGCGGTGCAGAGCGGCGTCGCCGATCCCGGCACCAGCCGCGTGCAGTTGGAGGTGCGCTACCAGGGCTGTGCCGATGCCGGCGTGTGCTATCCGCCGCAGAAGCGCCTGCTCGAGGTGACCCTGCCGGCCGCCACGGCCGCCACCGATCCCGCACCGGCACTGCCGCCGCCGGCCGCGACGGGCGGGCTGCCGGGCAGCGGCCCGGGCGCCGGCAACGGGGCCAAGCCGCTGTTCGGTCCCGGCCCCGGCACCGCGGCGGTGCAGGGCCTGCCGCTGCCCTCGGACCAGGCCTTCCAGTTCGAAGCCATCGTCGGCGACGGCAATACCCTGCTGCTGCGCTTCACCCCGGCGCCCGGCTACTACCTGTATCGCGACCGCACCGCGCTGGCGCTGGAGGGCGCGCCCGGCATCCGCACCGGCATGCCGCGCTGGCCCAAGGGTAGCTCGCACCAGGACGAACACTTCGGCAACGTGGTGGTGTACTTCGACCAGACCGAGGTCACCGTGCCGCTGCAGCGCCAGCGCGCCGACGCCACCGCCGCGACCCTGGTGGCGACCTTCCAGGGCTGCCAGACCGACGGCATCTGCTACCCGCCGATGACCCGGCGGGTGAAGCTGGCGCTGCCCAAGGGCACCGTCACCCCGGCCGACCAGGCCGAGGTCAGCCCGCTACTGGTGACGCCGCTGGACAGCCGCCAGGCCGACGCCAACGACGCGGCCGCGGCCACGGCCGCCGATGCCCTGCCGGCGACGCCGGACGCCTCGGCGCACAACGCCGCGCGCAGCGCCGCACCGCCGCCGGCCACGCAGAACCTGCTGTGGATCCTGCTGCTGGCGCTCGGCGGCGGCCTGCTGCTGAACCTGCTGCCGTGCGTGCTGCCGATCCTGTCGCTGAAGGTGCTGGGCCTGGCGCAGAGCGGCGAGAGCCGCGGCCGCGCCCGCAGCCATGCGCTGTGGTACACGCTGGGCGTGCTCGCCTCCTTCGCCGTGGTCGGCGGCATCGCCGTGGCCGCGCGGCTGCTGTGGGGCTTCCAGCTGCAGCGCCCGGGCTTCGTCGCGGTGCTGGTGTACCTGATGTTCGTGGTCGGGCTGAGCCTGTCGGGGGTGTTCACCCTCAGCGCCAACCTCGGCGGCGTCGGCCAGTCGCTGTCCACGCGCAGCGGTCCGGTCGGCGACTTCTTCACCGGCGTGCTGGCCTGCGTGGTGTCCAGCGCCTGCATCGGCCCGTTCATGGGCCCGGCGCTGGGCTATGCGCTGACCGCGCCGCCGGCGATGGCGATGCTGGTGTTCCTGACCCTGGGCCTGGGCCTGGCGCTGCCGTTCCTGCTGATCGGCTTCGTGCCCTCGCTGGCCAGGCGCCTGCCCAAGCCCGGCGCCTGGATGGAAACGCTCAAGCAGGTGCTGGCGTTCCCGATGTACCTGAGCGCGATCTGGCTGCTGTGGGTGCTGGGCAAGCAGCGCGGCGTGGACGCGGTGGCGCTGCTGCTGATCGGCGCCACCCTGCTGGCGCTGGGCCTGTGGTGGTTCGAGCGCGCGCGCTGGCGCGACCACAAGACCGGCATGCGCCTGGCCGCCGTGCTGCTGCTGGCCGCGCTGGTGCCGGCCTGGGGCGTGACCCGGCTGCCGCCGCCCAGCGCCAGCGTCGAGCGCAACACCGTGGCCTATTCGCCGCAGATGCTCGACCGCCTGCGCACCGACAACCGCGTGGTGTTCGTCAACATGACCGCCGACTGGTGCGTCACCTGCAAGGCCAACGAACGCAACGTGTTCGACAGCGACGCGTTCCGCGACACCATCAAGCGGGTGGACGCGGTGTACATGAAGGGCGACTGGACCAACGAGGATCCGCGCATCAGCGCCTTCCTCGCCGAGCACAAGGCAGTGGGCGTGCCGCTGTACGTGGTCTATGGCCCCGGCGCGCCGCCGACGGTACTGCCGCCGGTGCTGAGCCAGGCGGTGGTCGAGGACGCCCTGCTGCGCGCGGCGCGATGACCCCCGCCAGCGCGCGCCTGCTGGCGGTCGCCGCGGTGGCGGCGGTGCTCGGCGTGGCGGCGGCGCACTGGTGGGAACGGCGGACGCCGGCGCTGGCCCCGGCAACGTCCGCCAAGGCCAGCGGCCATGCGGCCGCGCCGCCGGTCGCCGCGGCGCGCCCGGGCGATTCCGCCCCGGCGCTGCGCCTGCCCACGCTCGACGGCGGCCACCTGACCCTGGCGCAGTTCCGCGGCCGGCCGCTGCTGGTCAACGTCTGGGCGAGCTGGTGCGAACCCTGCGTGCGCGAGATGCCGGAACTGGACCGGCTGGCGCGCGCGCAACCAGCCGACGGCCTGCAGGTGCTGGGCATCGCCCTGGACCGCGCCGAAGACGTGCGCGACTTCCTGCAGCGAGTGCCGATCGGCTACCCGATCGCGCTGGAGACGCCCGGCCCGGCCGACGCCAGCGTGCGCCTGGGCGACACCCAGGGCCTGCTGCCGTACAGCGTGCTGATCGACGCCGACGGCCGCATCGTCAGGCAGAAGCTCGGCCCGTTCGCGCCGGGCGAAGTGGAGGCCTGGGTGGGCGGCGGCGCGCAGCCGACGCTGTAGCCGGCGAGCCAGCCGCCGATGCGCGCCCTTGTGGGAGCGACGTCCGCGTCGGCGACGCATTGCCGATGGCGCTGTCGCGACTCACCTCGCGCCTCCCAAGCGGCTTGCGGCGAGCCTGCCGGGTGCACTGTGGGAGGGACGTCAGTCCCGACGCATTGCATTATCGGGAAAGCGCGCTGCAGCGTCGTGAGAGTTGCCTCCCACGCCACGTCCACGCCGCACCGGATCAGTCCGCTAAAACGCCTGCCGCTGCCGCGCTTCGCCAACACTGCCATTCCCGGTCCGCACCTGCGCCAGCGTCGCCAGCTCCTCGGCCAGGCGCTGCGCGGCGGTGCGCAGTTCCGGCACCGCGGTGATCTCCCACAGCACGCCACGCAGCAGCGGCCCGATGCAGTACAGCCCGGCGACCGGATGGCCGCTGCCGTCGCGCACCCGCAGGCGCTCGTCCACCTGCAGCCCCAGGCCCAGCGGATCGGCCTGCAGCAGGCCGGCGTCGCGCATCGTGGCGACCAGCGGATGGCTGGTGCGGGCGACGTCGGTGTCCAGCCCGGTGGCGCGGATCAGCACGTCGAAGTCCTCGGTGCGCGCGTTGCTGCTGGCGCGATCGCGGATCACCGCTTCCACCGCGGTTTCGCCCAGCCGCGCGCGCAGCAGGCGCCCGGCGCGAATGCGCAGCTGGCCCTGCGCCTGCAGTTGCGCCAGCGCGGCCGCCGCGGCCGGCGCCAGCCGATGCCGCGCCGCTTCCCAGTACGGCCGCAGGTGGCGCAGGAAGCGGGCGCGCGCCGCCGGCGCCAAGCCTTGCCAGAACGGCTGCAGGTGCGGACGCAGCGCATCCACCACGCAGCGCCAGTCCTCCACCACCGTGGTCAGTTGGCGCAGGCTGCGCACCAGGCCGCGCAGGTCGTGGCTGCGCAGCGCCTGCACGACGCTGGGCGGCAGGCTCACCGGCGCGCCCGGCACCGCCAGGTGCGCCTGTGGCGCCAGGCCGCGCCGCGACAGCGCGGTGATCGGGCCGCGGTGTCCGCGTCGGCGCAGGGTCAGGGCCACATCGGCCATGGTCAGGCCGGTGCCGACCAGCAACAGCCGCGCCTGCGGCGGCACCTCGTCCAGCACGCCGTCCTGCCACGGCCAACCGATGTAGCGGCGATGCACCGCCAGGCGCGGGCCGATGCCCGGCAGCGCCGCCGGCGGCAGCGCGCCGATCGCCAGCACCACCACGTCGGCGACCACGGCCTCGCCATTGGCCAGGAACAGGCGGAAGCCGTCCGGATCGCGCTCCACCGCCACCGCCTCCTCGCTCACTCGCGCCACCTCGACCGGCGACGCTGCCAGCGCGTCGTCCAGGTGCTGCTGCAGGTAGCGGCCGTACAGCAGCCGCGGCAGGAACTGCAGGCGTTGCGCGGCATCCAGCTGCAGGGCGTCGGCGAAGCCGCCCGGCTCCTGCGGATCCACGCCCAGGTCCTTGGCGCGCACGTTCAACACGTGTTCCGGCCGCGCCGCACCGTAGGCGATGCCGCGGCCGTAGGTGTCGGCCACGCCGACCAGGGTGATGTGGCGGGCGGCGCCCTGCCTGGCCAGCGTCGCGGCCAGCACGTTGCCGCAGAATCCTGCGCCGATGATCGCAATTCGCATGGCTCGCACCTTGGCCGGTCGGGCGTTCTTTGTGCCCGGGATGCCCGCCGGAGGTGTAAACCGTCGGTTAATGCGTGCGTCGCTCGCCATGGCAATGCGGCATCAGCACATGGGCGATGTCCATGAGTCAGGCTGCACGGCGATCGGCAAGGCCGAGCCGAAGGCCGCTGACGCCGCGGCAGACACAGAAGCGCTGGGCCGGCACGTACCGACGGCGCGACCCTCGCGGCTCGCGGCTGCGGCCTCCTCGCGCGGCGTCGCCACGGGGCCGATCAAGCTCCGCGCATTCTCGCCGGCAACGACGCCGTCCGCCGCCTCGTGTCGGACACTGCGCGGGCCGCATCGGCAGTGCCGCGCCGGACCCGGCGTGTGCCACGCAACAGGTGAGCCGTCGGCAAGGAGCGCCGTGGTGCGCCGATCCGGGCGCTAACGCCCTGTCGGACGCTGCACCAGGCTGGGCGCATCGGCGACGAAGGTGTCGAGCACGCCGTCGGCGACCTTGACCGGGCCGCCGAAACGGGTCGCGCCGGGGATGGACGGGATCGCCGCGGCCTGCGCGGCGAGTTGCCCGGCGGTGGCGAAGGCCTGCTCGGCCGCCGGATCGCCGGCCAGCGCCTGGTTCAGCCCGTCCACGCTCAGGCGCAGCGCGCGGCCCCATAGCGCGGTCGCGTCCAGCCATGGCGCTGCCTCGGCCACGAACGCGCCGGTGGTGGTGCCGGCACGGATGCGCTGCGGTGCCGCCACCAGGTCGTCGGCGGCGCGGCCCAGCGCGGCCAGCGCCGCGCTGCGGGCAGCCGGATCGCCGTCGGCCAGCGCGTCGCGTGTCGCATCGATCAACGCCTTGAGCCGCGGCGCCTGCGGCTGCCAGGGCAGATGGCCGAAGGTCGGTGCCAGGTGCTGAGTGTCGAAGAAGGTCAGCAGCGCGTCGGCGACCTGCGCATCGCCGCCGGCCAGGTCGCGCGCGGCCGCGCGCCAGGTGCGCGGCGCGTCGTAGCCGCGGTCGTTCCAGGCGAAGGCGAGCAGCCCGGCCACCGCCGGCCGGCTGGCCACTTCCTGGTTCATCGGGTTGGACACGATGCCGCTCAGCTCCGTCGACAGCCCCGCCTGGCGACGGTCGTACGGCGCCAGCAGCAGGCGCCCGGCGGTCTCGGCGAAGTCGTTGACCGGGTAGTTGTCCCACAGCAGGGTCTTGCGCCCGAACGCCTTGGTCGCGTTCTTCGCATCGCTGACCGAGATCGACGCCGGGACCACGTCGGTGCCGGTCCACTGCACCACCACGCGCGGATCCAGCGCCTTGCGCAGCGTCGCCTTGTACGGCGACTCGGTGACGTTGAAGTACTCGGTCGGCACCATGATCAGCGCGCCGTGGCCGGCCGCGGCGATGTCCGCCTGCACCGCGTTGAGCAACCGCGCCTGCGCGGTGGCCGCGGCCTGCTCGCCGGCCGGGCCGAATGCGGTGGCGTCGCCGGGGCAGTTCCACTTGGTGTATTCGATGTCGTCGAAGGCGATGTAGAAGCTGCGCACGCCGCGCGCGCGCAGCGCGGCGAACTTGCGCCGGATCGCCTGCAGGTCGGCCGCATCGCTGTAGCAGACCGACGGCCCCGGCGAGAGCGCGTAGACGAAGTTGATGTGCTCGCGATTGGCGACCGCGGCCAGCTTGCCCAGCGCCGCCAGCGTGGCGGCCGGGTACGGCACGCGCCAGCGGTCGCGCGCGAAGGCGTCGTCCTTGGGGCTGTAGATGTAGGTGTTGGCCTTGAACCGCGCCAGGAACGCCAGGTGCGCGGCGCGCTCGGCCATGCTCCAGGGCTTGCCGTAAAAACCCTCGATCGTGCCGCGCACCGGCATCGCCGGCGCGTCGGTCACCGCCACCGAGGCGATGCGTCCGGGCGCGACCAGTTGCCGGAAGGTCTGCGCCGCGTGGTAGAGGCCGGCGCCGTCGCGGCCGGCCAGCACGATCCGCGTGCCACCGCCGCTGGCCACGCTGCCCAGCGCATAGCCTTCCGCGCGTTCCGGCACGTCCAGGTCGACGGCGGCCAGCGCATCGCGCACCGGCGCCGCGTCGACGGTGCCGAGCACCACCGACACCGCCTGCGGGTCGTGCGGCAGCGTGCTGGCGCGGCGGATGCGGGAAACGCCGGCCTCGCGCAACACCGCGCGCACCAGCGTGTCGGTGGCCGGGTCGGCCTTGCCGGCCTGCACCAGCACCACCGACGGCCCCAGCGGCAGCTCCGGCCCGAGCAGGCGCAGCGCGGTCGGCGTCGGGTACACCGCCGGCAGGGTGGCCGGCGCCGCCGCCAGCGCGGGCGCGGTCGCCCCGGCCAGCAGCGCGAACGCCAGGATGTGGCGGCCAAGGCCGCAACGGCCAATACGCTCGGTTCGCATGCGCCCACTCCCGGATTGGTATCTTAGTGATTAGGGAGTGGTATATACCATTGTTAGCCAAGATACCGCACGTCGGTGGCGCAAAGCCTAGCCGCGGAGCAAGCGCGGCTCATACAGTTCCTCTAGATTCTCCATCTTCTGCAACCGCTTCGCACACCAAATCATCGAGTGCGGCAAAGACACTAGGCAAATCGTCCTTGTATGAGGCTATATAATTACTCGTCATTACTAGACGCCCTTGTACTTGCAAGGCTTTTCGGCGAATAAGATCGCGGTTTGTAATCCAATAGAGCCCCATCTCCTTTGCATCAAAACCACCAAGAATGCCGTTCTTGGTCGCAGAGTAGCCATCCTCATTATCTCCAGAAAGGAAGGAATTTGTCAGGTGCGAAAGGCAGTGATCGAGAAAATAAAAAACATTATCCTCTTCGACAGCAGGACTAAAGCAAAAACCAAAAACGTAGTCGTTCATAAGCCTCGCTATGCCACTGCGATCGACCTCCCCTGATTCATCATAAAACCCACAACCAACACCCGAACCATTTGGAGGAAGTGAGTTGCTCAACTGATAAATCACAAATGACTTGATAACATAACGTGCCGATGAAGATTTCTGTGAAAGAAGAGTAACACCTGGCACTGATTCACTTCGACCTAGAATCTGCTCTCGAATATAATTCGACGCATCACCGAGAAGCGCCTCATCCACCAAATCGTCGACTTCAGAGTAGAAGTTCCGTCGCGATGCAATGTAGGCACTTTTAAATAGCGCAAACACCTCTTGCGATAATCGCCTCATTCCCACCACTGTGTTGTTCGCGATATAACCAGTTGTTGACGCCTTTGGATTCTGATGAATTAAGAGCGCAGAATGCAGATTATGGAGTTGCCCTTGGCGATCTGCAGAGCACTGGAGCCTAAATAGCATTAGGTCGTTCCAGCCAAGAACGCCACGGTCACCGTTGACGATGCGTTGAAGTAGACCCTTTCCCTGATGAAGGTTCTCACCAAAGATCCGCCACGCAATTTCCACGATGTTTTCTGCAGAGTTGGGGCGCCGCCGACCAAGCGTCCTTCCCCAACCAGCACGATCCAGGAGTCGAAGCAGGGAATAAACCGACCTCGGTCGTAGCCCACGATCTTCATTCTCTATCGAAGAATATCTAGGAAGATAACTAACCAAGGTTGTGATAGCATCTTCTGCAACAGGACTGGTTAAGTCGTGAGACTGATTTACAAGCACCCTCCAGAACTGATCATGCGCACGGTCTCCGGATCCAAGATTGAATTCTGGCGACTCTAAAATTGAAACAATATCAGCACCTCTCCGAACCTTTCCCACAGCCTCCTGGTACAGAACAAAGGTCTCGCGTGGCTCAGGCCTAGAAAATCGTACAATTAGCTTGAGATACTTCTCCAGATTCCGAAATGAATCATGATTGAAACATGCCCTTGACGCCAAAAAGTTTTCATCAATGCTGCCAATATCGCCAATCCGCAAGGATTCAACATCAAAAAGCTGCCGAAGTAAGAAGATAGACGTTCCGGAGTCACGACTTACCAGGCTTGAGAATTCGACAGTGTTTTTATATTTTCGCTCGTCGTACTCACGGCGCACTGAGAAGGCCCCCTTACGCCCCTCCGTCTCTTCGGCATAAATCCGCCTGAATAACCCCGGATAGTTCAAGTGCAGAAGCATGAGATTGATTAGGTCGCGTTTATCAAAGTCCGTCCGACCTAAGTCACTCTTCTCAATCTGCATAAGCAGCATTGCGTTGATAAACCGCTTTACTTTACGCAGGTCACCAACGAGAGGCATGTAAGCCGCTGCCAAATCGCTATCGAGAATATTGGCCAGCTCATTCAGTACAGAACCGAGCTTCAGCATGGTATCGGAGGGAACTGAAACAAGCCAATTTTCTTCGCGCTGCCAATCCCGGCGTAGGAAGTCTCGGATTCTAGAGCTATCGACAAACAGGCTTAACTTGACGGTTACGAATTTCTCAAGAAACTCCCTCGCCCTAGAGTCTTCCTCTTTGCTTCCAGCAAGTATCTCGGTGTCATAACAAAGGACATAGGTCGCCTGGGAAAGCTTAAATGTTCGCCGAGTGGCAAACAAGATGCTGTTTATGGTCTTCGAGTCCAAGCGATCCAAGTCATCTATGACGATGATCACACGATGGTCTATTCGCTTGAGTACTTCATCGATGTCCTCGAGTAGTTCCTCGACAGTCTCTTGACCCGGCTCCAGCGAAAGCTTAAATCCAAGAAACGAAAAGTCGGCTTTGCCTTTGATTAAGCGGGAATACCGAGATGCAGCTGGCCGAAATTCAGGCGCAAAGACCTGTCGTTGAATCGAGCTGGAAAGATCACGGATCATGCGATCCGCCAAGTCGGACTCCGACAAATATCGCAGAGGCTCGAATCGGCACACTATTACTCTGTTCTCGGCTGAAGCCCAATAGCGTTCAGCCATATTGATAAAACTTGTCTTTCCTACGCCCCAAGGACCATCAACGCCAAAAACAAGACCCTTATGCGCACCGCTTTCAAGAACAGTTTCGGCGAACGCCTTGGCTTGTGCCTCACTGGCGAGCAAATCATCTTGTTCATTTCCGATTTCCTCGTCCACAAGGAAGTAGAGTTGTTCAGCATTTTTCTTTGATCTCGGAAAGCGCTGCCTAACCAAGGGTGAAGTCAATAAAAATAAAAGGAGAAATAAGATCAACAGCGCCCATTGCGGATCCGCAGTTTTGAATACTAGGTGAACCTTAGCGAGCCAAGGGGAGATTAATCCGTTGGCCCAGATGCCAACCGCAGTCGCTGCAAGGAGATCGACACGTAGGCTGCGGACCATTCGACTTACCGTAGCGAGTGCGCCTCGTTGTACAACGTAAGTCAAACATAAAGCCGCGCCTACAAATGCCCCTCCGGCCCATACCCCAATAGACACATTGGGCCAGGCTAGTGCGCAGCTTGTGCCGAGGTAAAACGCAATTCGCCCTACCTCGGCGAGCACGAATCCTATGAAAACAAAACGCAGGAATATCAACAACTCAGCCATCTTCAGTACGGGCTTAGCGGCTGTCATTGAGTCCCCCCATCCTTTGGCGCGCTTGCCATCGATTGTTCATCATAGGTTGGCGACAAACTGCGGACAAAGGTTCCTCGCGATCTAGGCGACAGAGACCGCGACGCAAGTCCGCGGAAAAATCAAACAAACGCTTAAAACACCTGCAACTTCGCCGAACTGGACAGCAATGCCGGCTTCGCGCAGACTGCCGCCCTTTCCGCTGCTTTGTTCCCGATGGCGCGACTGCTGCTGCTGCATGGCCCCAACCTCAACCTGCTCGGCACCCGCGAGCCGGGCGTGTACGGCCATGCCACCCTGGCGCAGATCGATGCCGCGCTGCAGGCCCAGGCCAGCGCCGCCGGCCACGCGCTGGAGAGCCTGCAGTCCAACGCCGAGCACGTGCTGGTGGAGCGGGTGCAGGCCGCGCGCGGCGACGGCACCGCCTTCATCCTGATCAACCCGGCGGCCTTCACCCATACCTCGGTGGCGCTGCGCGACGCGCTGGCGGCGGTGGCGATCCCGTTCATCGAGATCCACCTGTCCAACCCGCACAGCCGCGAGCCGTTCCGCCACCACAGCTATTTCAGCGACCACGCGGTCGGCGTGGTCTGCGGCTTCGGCGCCGACAGCTACCGCTACGCGATGGACGCGGCGCTGACCCGGCTGGGAGCGGCCGCATGAGCCGCGCCCACGCCCGATCGGCACCGCATACCCCCGTCTGAGTCCCCGGGCCGCGCGCCCGGTCTTTTTCAAAAGTCACCTCACGAGGCCGTTATGGATCTCCGCAAAATCAAGAAACTGATCGACCTGCTGGAAGAATCGAATCTCGCCGAGATCGAGATCAAGGAAGGCGAGGAAAGCGTGCGCCTGGCGCGCACCCCAAAGGGCATGACCGCCAGCGCACCGCAGTACGTGGCCGCCGCCCCCGCGGCCGCGCCGGCCGCCGCCGCGCCGATGCCGATGAGCTCGCCCACCGAAGCTTCCACCGGCGGCAGCGCCAAGCCCGGCAACGCCCTGCCCGAGGGCCACGTGCTGCGCGCGCCGATGGTCGGCACCTTCTACACCTCGCCGGCCCCGGACAAGCCGGCCTTCGTCAGCGTCGGTCAGGCGGTCAAGGCCGGCGAGACCCTGGCGATCATCGAGGCGATGAAGATGTTCAACCCGATCGAAGCCGACGTCTCCGGCACCATCGTCGCGATCCTGGGCGAAAGCGGCCAGCCGGTGGAGTTCGATCAGCCGTTGTTTGTGATTGGCTGAGACGCCGGAAATCGGGAGTGGAGAATGGGGAATCGTCAAAGCGGCCGCACGAGCGGCTCGACGTCTGGCGCGACTCCATGGATCTGGTGGAAATGATCTACCGCCTCTCCGAGACGTTTCCGGCGACGGAACGTTTCGGGCTGACGGCGCAGCTGCGCCGCGCAGCGGTCAGCATTCCCGCCAACATCGCCGAAGGCGCGGCACGCCGCTCCACTCCCGAATACCTGCGTTTTCTGTCGATCGCACGTGGCTCGCTGTCCGAGGCCAGCACGCACCTGCAGATCGCGCGCCGGCTCGACTACACCTCCGACATCGCGGCACTCGACGGATTGATCGATACGATCTTCGCCAAACTGACCGCATTGATGAATGTTCTGAGCAAGCGCGGAGATTGACGATGCACGCCGTCCTCCATTCCCGATTCTCCATTCCCAATTCCCGGCCTTCCCATGCTCGATAAAGTCGTCATCGCCAATCGCGGCGAAATCGCGCTGCGCATCCTGCGCGCGTGCCATACGCTAGGCATCCGCACGGTCGCGGTGCATTCCACCGTGGACCGCAACCTCAAGCACGTGGCCATGGCCGACGAGTCGGTGTGCATCGGCCCGGCGCCCTCCTCGGAGAGCTACCTCAACATCCCGGCGCTGATCGCCGCCGCCGAGGTCACCGACGCCCAGGCCATCCACCCCGGCTACGGCTTCCTGTCGGAGAACGCCGACTTCGCCGAGCGCGTGGAGCAGTCCGGCTTCATCTTCATCGGGCCCAAGGCCGACACCATCCGCCTGATGGGCGACAAGGTCGAGGCGATCCGCGCGATGAAGGCCGCCGGCGTGCCGTGCGTGCCCGGCTCGGGCGGCCCGCTGGGCGAGGACATCGTCGCCAACACCAAGATCGCCCGCGAGATCGGCTACCCGGTGATCATCAAGGCCGCCGGCGGCGGCGGCGGCCGCGGCATGCGCGTGGTGCATTCGGAGGCCGCGCTGAAGGCCGCCATCGAGACCACCAAGTCCGAGGCCAAGGCCGCCTTCAGCAACGACCAGGTGTACATGGAGAAGTTCCTGGAGAACCCGCGCCACGTGGAGATCCAGGTGCTGGCCGACGGCCAGGGCGGCGCCATCCACCTGGGCGAGCGCGACTGCTCGATGCAGCGCCGCCACCAGAAGGTGGTGGAGGAAGCGCCGGCGCCGGGCATCACCGAGGAACTGCGCAACGAGATCGGCAAGGTCTGCGTGGACGCCTGCATCCGCATCGGCTACCGCGGCGCCGGCACCTTCGAGTTCCTGTTCGAGAACGGGCGCTTCTACTTCATCGAAATGAACACGCGCATCCAGGTGGAGCACCCGGTCACCGAGCGCATCACCGGCATCGACCTGGTGTGCGAGCAGCTGCGCATCGCCGCCGGGCACAAGCTCAGCATCAAGCAGAAGGACATCGTCCTGCGCGGCCATGCGATCGAGTGCCGCATCAACGCCGAGGACCCGGAAACCTTCATGCCCAACCCGGGCCTGATCACCGGCTTCCACCCGCCCGGCGGCCCCGGCGTGCGCGTGGACACGCACATCTACAGCGGCTACAAGGTGCCGCCGAACTACGACTCGATGATCGGCAAGCTGATCGTGCATGGCCCCGACCGCGAGACCGCGATCGCGCGCATGCGCGTGGCGCTGAGCGAGATGGTGGTGGACGGCATCAAGACCAACATCCCGCTGCAGCAGCGCATCATGCGCGACAAGGGCTTCCAGGCCGGCGGCCAGAACATCCACTACCTGGAAAAGCGTCTGGCCGAGCGCAAGAACAAGTCGATTGCGTTGGTTTGACAGCCGGGAATGGAGAAACGGGAATCGGGAATCGGCAGTGCCGGCTCCCGATTTTCGACGGAGAAGGCCGCGATCTCGCTGGCGCGTTCGCCTAAGCACGACAGGATCGAGGCGGAACGAATAGGCCGGAGCGAATGGCTTCGATGCAGCGCGTCGGCGCCCGTCGCCGACATCGTTGCGACAACCACCGCGCAGTGCAATTAGGGGGCCGGGAACCCGCTCTTGCGGTTCCCCATTCCCGGTTCCCCACTCCCGGCTACTTCCCCTGCTGGGTCCCCGCCACCGGCTCCGCGCCCAGGCTCGAGGTCGGGCTGACGATCATCACCGTTTCGGTGGAGCCGTCCGGCCAGACGATCTGGAAGGTGCTGCCCGGGGCCAGGGTGGAGAAGGGCATGCCGCTGTTGGCGCGGTAGATCGCCGCCACCTGCGCGGCGCCGGCGCGGCGCACGTCCGGCGCGGCGTGCGCGGTGGTCAGTTCGACCTTGGACAGGCCGCGGTAGCGCTGCTCGGCGGTGTCGATCAGCAACAGGCCCGCCGCCGCCGCCGAATAGGCGACGAAGGCCAGGACCCAGAACCAGAATTTGGCGCCGTGCAGCCATCGCCGGTAATTCATGAGCCTGCTCCCTTGCTGTCCACCAGTCGATTGACCATGTCGTTCATCGTGTCCGTGCCTTGCCGCGGCACCGCGGCGTCGTAAACAAAACTGCTGAAGTCCTGCGTGGGGTCGCGCGAGCAGATCCCGCCGTTGGCGCAATAGCGGGTCATCAGCTCGCTGTCCGGGCCGCAATCCAATCCCAGCCTGCAGGCGGCCAACTGCCAGGCCAATTCGGAAAACTGAGTGCCGGCCACGCGCCCGTCCAGGCTGTCGTCGCCGCTGGCGGCCAGGCCCATCGCCGGCGACAGCGCCACGTAGGCATCGGGATCGCCGGAGGCGCGCACCCGCGCGACCAGATCGCGCTTGTACTCGGCGCCGGCATGCAACGGCTGGCCCAGCGCCAGCAGCGCCGCTTCGGCGGCCAGGTTGCCGCCGCGCGCGGCCTGCACGCGCTGGGCGACGATGGCCTGGCGGGTCAGGCCGTCGCCGGGCGCGAAGCCGGCGCAGCGGCGGCCGACGCGGGCGCGCGCCTGCACCATCTGCGCCGAGGTCGGCAGGCGCGCGTCGGCGATGGCGCGGGTATCGGCCCCGTAGCCGACCGGGTCCATCGCATAGCCGGCGCAGTAGTCGTAGATGCGGCTGAGCCGCCAGGACGCCTCGGGGTCGCCGTGCGCGGCGGCGATCGACAGTTGCTGCGCGGCGCGGTAGAGGTCGGCACTGTGTTCGCCCTCCTTCTCCTCACGCAGGCGCGCAGGCGCCGACGCCTGGCGCGACGCCGTGGCCGGCGTGGCGGACGCGGGGTAGGCGTCGGCCGCCACCACGCTCGCCGGCACGGACGCCGCCGGTGCAGCCGGCAGCGACAGCGCGCGATAGGCGACCACGCCCAGCAACAGCGCGGCGGGCGCCAGCAACAGCCAGGTTGGACGGGACACGACGGGCATGCGCGAAAGAGCCGGACCACGGGCAGAAGCGCAGCCGGACCCCCTGTCGCCCGGCCGCTGCGAGCCGGCAGTCTACCCCAGGCCACGGCCGCGGCATGCGCCAAATGCATGCCGCGATCCCGGCGCATGGACGTGCGGACCGGCGGCACGGACGAACGGCACGACGCCACGGGCGGCGCGGTGTAGATCGCAGTGCCGGTGCTGGCCCGGCAGCGTCCGGACGCATTGCTGGGCCCGGCGCGGCCAGCGTGACGCCGCGTACCGCCGGCACGTATCGCATTCCGAACGGCGCCAGCTGGACGTGGTTCGCACCCGGCCGAAATGCGTGCCGTACCCCGCTCCGCCGCAAGACAGTCTCCAGCGCGAAGCCCGCCGCCCGTCTAAGATGCGCGCTTCCCCTGATTGCCCCATCGACCGATGCCGTTCCTCGAACTGACCCTGCGCTGCACCGACGCCACCCAGCCCCGCTACGAGACCGCGCTGGAGGATGTCGGCGCGCTGGCGGTGACCCTGCTCGATGCCGACGCCGACACCAGCAACGAACGCGCGATCCTGGAACCGGGCGTGGGCGAAACCCCGCTGTGGGGCACGCTGGTGCTCACCGCGCTGTTCCCCGAGGAGCAGGATGCGCTGGTGTTGCTGGCTGCGCTGGAGGCCTTCGACCCCGGGCTGGACTGGACCCAGGCCACCTTCCGCAAGGTCGACGACCAGGACTGGGAACGGGCCTGGCTGGACCAGTTCCAGCCGATGCGCTTCGGCGCGCGCACCTTCATCGTGCCGTGGAACCATGAGCTGCCCGAAGACGCCAGCGGCGCCGACGCCGCGGTGGTGCGCCTGGACCCGGGCCTGGCGTTCGGCTCCGGCACCCACCCGACCACCGCGCTGTGCCTGCGCTGGCTGGATGCGCTGGCCACCGACGGCGTCCTGGCGCAGGCGCGCGTGCTCGATTTCGGCTGCGGCTCGGGAATCCTGGCGCTGGCCGCGCTGAAGCTGGGCGCCGCCGCCGCGGTGGGCGTGGACAACGACCCGCAGGCGCTGCTGGCCAGCCACGACAACGCCGAGCGCAACGCGGTGGGCGAGCGCCTGGTCGTGTACCTGCCTGCCGACGAACCGGCGGCCACCTATCCGGTGGTGGTGGCCAACATCCTCGCCTCGGCGCTGGATGCGCTGGCGCCGACCCTGGCCGCGCGCGTGGCGCCGGGCGGGCGCATCGCCCTGTCCGGCATCCTGCATGGCCAGGAACAGGAGCTGCTGCAGCGCTACGCCCCGTGGTTCGCCCAACTGCGCACCGAACAGGACGGCGACTGGATGCGCATCGACGGCGTGCGCCGGGACTGAACCGGGGCACGGCCAGGCCGGGGCGTGGTCCACCTCAAGGCCAGCCGGCCCATTGCGCCAGGGACAGTATCGCTAACATTTCACTGATGGACAGCGCTGCGAACCAAGCGCGGCGGCCGGCGCGGCTATATCTCGCCTCCCCTGCGGAGGTGCGTGTGAACAGCAAGCTGTACGAACGGGTGCGCGAAGCGCGCAAGCTCACCGGCCTCACCCAGGAGGCCCTGGCGCTGGACCTGGGCGTGACCCGCAGCGCCGTGGCGCAGTGGGAAATGGCCGAAGGCACCGCGCCAGCGCTGGAGCACCTGATCGCCCTGGCCCGCCGCAGCGGGCTGCACTTCGAGTACCTGGCCACCGGCCGTGGCGAGCGCGTGTTCGGCGAACCGATGGCGGTGGACGCCGCGGCCATCGGCGAGCTGCCCAACCACTACCAGTTCACCGACCAGCAACTGCGCCTGCTGGAGCGCTTCGACAGCCTGAGCCCGCGTCAGCGCGCCGGCTTGCTCGACCTGCTCGACACCCGCAAGTCGCGCTGAGTACGCCGCGGGCCCCTCGCTCCGTAGAGCGTCCAGCGCTGAGAAAGGCCGCGATCCGCCGGCAGCGCACTGCAGATCCCGCCGGCGCGTGCTTGAATACGGCTCTCGCCGTCGTCGCCCGCGCGCATGCCCGATCGCACTCCGCCCCGCCCCAGCCTCGCCACCTTGCTGCGTCAGCCCGATCCGTCCGCCACACAGGGCGACACCCCGGTCGCGCCGGCGGCGGGCGGTGACACGTCGGCACCCGCGACGCCGCTGACCGACACTGCAGCGCCGCCCGTGGCGTCGAGCGTCTCACCAGCGCCTGCGAACGTGAAGCCGGCCGAGGAAGAGACCGCCGCACGCGACGCAGCACCTGACGCGGGCGACCTGGAAGCGCTGCCGCCAGCGCCCGCGTCGGCGAGGGATCCGGCACCGGCACCGGCCACGGTCGCGACTCCCGCGATAGCCCCCACCTCGCCAGTGTCCGCCGCCGCGCCCAGCTTCCTGCATGGCCCGCGCGAACGCCGCCCGGTGCTGCGTGCCGCGCCCTGGCAGTGGATCGCACTGGCCGGGCTGGGCCTGCTGCTGGCGCTGCAGATCCTGATCGCCGATCGCCAGCGCCTGGGCGCCGACCCGCGCTGGCGGCCGTGGGTGGCCGGGGTCTGCCAGGTCCTGCGCTGCAGCGTGCCGGCCTGGCGCGAGCCGGCCGCCTTCACCATGCTCAGCCGCGAGGTGCGGCCGCTGCCCGGCCATGCCGGCACCCTGCAGGTGCAGGCGACCTTCCGCAACGACGCGCGCTGGGCGCAGGCCTGGCCGCTGCTGCAACTGTCGCTGGCCGACGCCGACGGCCGCACCATCGGCAGCCGCGTGCTGCGCCCGCAGGAGTACCTGGGGCGCGCACGGCCGGACAGCGCCACACTGGCGCCGGGACAGAGCGCACAGATCGCGTTCCAGGTGCGCGAACCGGCCGCCGAGACGGCGGCATTCAGTTTCGATTTCCACTGAGAACGCTGCGTTCGGGCACTACGCCATGGCAGCGGCGCAGGCCACGCGCTAGACTCGTCCCCCCGCGCCGGCCCTCCTGCCGTCCGGTGCCGCTGTCATCCGGGGATCCGTCGAACTTGAACGCCGCCACCACTCGTCCTGACTCCAGTCGCGGCGCGCCGAAGCCGCCGCTGCGCGAACACGTGGCGCAATCGGTCCGCCGCTACCTGCGCGACCTCGACGGCTGCGACGCCGACGACGTGTACGAGATCGTGCTGCGCGAGATGGAGATCCCGTTGTTCGTGGAAGTGCTCAACCATTGCGAAGGCAACCAGAGCCGCGCCGCCGCACTGCTGGGCATCCACCGCGCCACCCTGCGCAAGAAGCTCAAGGAATACGGGCTGGCCTGAGAGAGGCCGGGAATCGGGAATCGG